>CAVKAB010000006.1:0-17402 GCA_963653985.1 Bacteroidaceae bacterium | reverse complement strand
CAATACCTAATTTTTTATATGTATAGTATGTTAATAAATCTAATGGGTTAGATGCAATAATGACAAATTCATTATATTTGACTTTTGCCATATTATCTAAAACTTCATCATACATTTTTAAAACATCTTTATTTTGTTTTTCTCTTGGATCTTGTGAATTTTGTTTGACTCCAATTGTAATAATAACGAAACTACATTCTTTTAAATTTTGATAAGTTCCAGGTTTTACTCCAGTTAATCCATAATTAACTGCAGCATGAGCAAAATCAAGATATAATCCTTCAATTAATTGAGGATCTTTATCCATGATATAGATTGTTTGGAAGATTCCATCCTTTAAAAGTGAATGACAAACTGCTTGACCTACATTTCCCATTCCAATAATTGCAACACTGTTTTTTTCCATATAAATTATCTCCTGTTCTTTTTATTTGTATAAAATAATAGTATTAATGCAAATACAACTCCCATTAAAGCTGCAAAAGCAAGTACTATATAAAAACCATATTTATTAAAATAAAGTGGTGAGTTTTCTGGATCAAAATTCATTCCTAAGGCACTAGTAATTAATGTAGGAATTGAAATAACAATTGTGATAGTCGTTAAACTTTTCATAACAACATTTAAGTTGTTATTAATAATTGATGCATTAGCATCCATCATTGCATTTAAAATACCACGATAAATATTACACATCTCGATAGCTTGGTTAATTTCAACTTCTGTATCTTCCATTAAATCAAAATCATCTTCATATTTTTTATAATTTGGAGATCTTAAAAGTTTTTGTAAAACTGCTTTGTTTGAATTTAAAGCAGTTGCAAAGTAAACTAAAGACTTTGAAATATCCATGAGCTCAAACAATTCCTTATTTTTCATAGAATTTCTAGTTTGTTTTTCAATTCCTTTAGTTTTTTCATCAATTCTTTTTAAAACATAAATAAATTCTTTAGATAATTGATAAATAATATTTAAAGTTAATCTAACATGTTTTTGAGGTTCAATTCCTTTTGTTTTAAGTAAAGTTGCAGGAATTAAAGTTTTATTATATTGAGAAACAGTAACATAATATTCTTCATTATAAGAAATAATAAATGGTTTAGTAGAATAGTTATTACTTGTTTCATCTAAGTAAGGGACATCTAAAACGATTAATACTGAATCATCTTCAGTATCAACACGGGCTGTTTCTTCTTCATCAAGTGATGAAAGTAAGAAATCATAATTTATATTGCTTTTTTTGGATATAAAAGCAAGATTATCTCTAGTTGGTAAAGAAGTTGAAATCCAACTTCCTTTATCTGGGAAATTACTTTCATTTAAGACTTCAACTTCTGTTTCTATAATCTTTTTTGTTTGGTAATTTTCTTTATAGAGATTAAACATATTTAAATTTTAAAACTTTAAATACTTAATTAAAAGAAAATTATTTTAATTCTTCTACAATTTGTTCAATTGGTGAGATTCCAACTACGTCTTCTACCTTTAAAGCAAAAGCAATTCCATTACCTTTAGTTTCAAGACCAACTGCTTTATAGATTGCAAGTAAGACTTTATCTTTAATATCATCAGGTACTAAGATTAAAACAATTTCTTTTTCTGGTTGAATTGCAATACCAAAGAATTCTTCTAAATTTTTATTACCAGTACCACGAGCATTAAAAGTTGTTCCTCCACGAGCACCATTTTCTTTTGCAGCATCCATTACTAAATCGGTAAAACCTTTATTAACAATTGCGACAATTAATTCATAATTTTTATTATTTTGTTCCATTTTCATTTACCTCTTTTGCTTTAATAACATTTGTTTTTGTATTTGTTAAATATCTATACATTAAAACTCCAGCCATTGAATCAAATGGAATTGAGAATGCAACTCCTTTTGCAGCTTTTGAAGCATTAAATCTATAGTTAATAATTTCTTTTAATTTTTCAATATCACTTTCTTTAACAAGTGCAAAAATAATATCTTTTTTAGTTTCACCAATTCCTAGAACTTCATAAATATCTTTTGTAGCAGTACCTCTTCCATAAACAACAAAAGAGCATGCAATATCAGTCTTTTTGAATTCATTTAAGAAATAATCACTTTGATTTCTACCAACAATAATGATAAATAATTTTACTTTTTCAATTTTAAATTCACTATCATATGGTTTTTCTTGTTTATTTTGTTTAGAAGTTACATTTTTTGTAACCGCTTCTTTAATAATTTTCTTAGCCATATTACCTCCTAGAAATGAATAATTTGAGCATCATTTTCTTCTTTAAGTAATGCTTTTTTAGCTTTGGAGTAGCGCATTTTCTCAGAAATAATTGAGAATAATCCAACAAATTGAATAACAATTGGAGGAACTGATGAAATCAATCCAACAACCCCAAACCCACTTCCACTTTGTAAAGAAGTAGCAATACCAATAATATAAGGTAAAACAAAGCAACTTGACATTGTTCCACTTGCAACTCCACCTGAGTCGAATCCAACTGCAGTATAGATATCTGGTACAAAGAAAGTTAGCGCTAAACTTACAAGATAAATTGGAGCTAGATAATAAATAATTGGGAAAGATCCACAAATTTCTCTAATAACTTCTAAAACAATTGCAATAGCAACACCAATACAAAGAGAAATTAACATTGTTCTTTTTCTAATTGCACCATTACTAATTTCTTCAACTTGTGCATTTAAAACATGAACACCTGGTTCAACTAAAACAACAGCAAAACCAATAACAATAGCAATAATAATTAAAAGATAATAATATTGACCATTGAATTGAGGATTTGCTAATGATAATCCAAGTTTATAACCAATTGGAATAAGTCCAAATTTAGCAGCTACTAAAAATAAAGTTAAACCAATAAATGTATAAGCAAAACCCAAAAGAATTTTAACTAATTCTTTCTTTGGTAATTTAATAAAAATAAATTGATAAATAAAGAAAAATACAGTAATTGGTAAAATAGCAATTACAATTTCTAAAGCTGTTGAACTAATAACATGAAGTAATGGATCATTAATATCAATTGAATTTTTAAGTTGTGATAAATCAACATATTTAGATGTAATAATTAAAAGTATCATTGTAGAAATTAAAGGTCCAATAGAACAAAGACCAGTAACACCGAATGAGTCACTTGAGCTATCTTTACCACCACGGCTAGATGCAATACCTGCACCAAATGTTAATAAAAATGGGACAGTAATTGGTCCAGTTGTAACTCCACCTGAATCAAAAGAAATTGATAAAATAACATTTCCATTAGCGTCATCTAAAATAGATGCTAAAATAAAAACAATCAAATAAAAGAAAATAATCCACGATTTTAAGTTCTTTTGGAACATAATACGTAAAATACCTACTACTAAAAATATTCCAACACCAACTCCAATACAGATTTTTAAAACCCATGAATTAATACTAGTTCCAAGTAAATCACCTAAAACTGTTAAATCAGGTTCTGCAATTGTAATCATAACACCTAAAAAGAATGTAACTACAATCATAAAAATAATCGATTTCTTTTTAGATAATGAAGAACCAATATACTTACCAACTTTACTCATTGAAATATCACTACCTAATGAAAATAAAGCCATGCCAAAAATTAATGCGATAAGTGAAATTAAAAATGTTACTAATTCACTTTGAGTAATCATTTCGGAAGGGAATATTGACGAATATTGAAATCCATAAATAACACAAACAATTACCGCAATTGGAATGACACTAAGTAATGCTTCAAAGAATTTTGCTTTTGCTTCTTTTATCATTCATTTTCCTCCTTATTTTTTATTAAAAATTTATTATTTTTCTACTAAAAAATACTTGATAAAAGTTATTTTTGTCAACATTAAATTTTAAATTTATTACAAAATTAAAATATTGTCTAATTTTGTGATAAATTTCATTTAAATATTTGTTATATAAATAATAATTTTAAATTCTTAAAACTGCTCTAAAATAGAGTTAATAATATTTTATATTATTATTTGATATTATAAAAGAAAATATATTGATTATTATCACCACTTTTATAGAACATTTATGAAAGTGCTTTCACAAAATAAAATTCTTCTTTACTTGATTAAAAAAATAGATATAATTTTTTAGTTATTAGAGGGAAATTTATGTCATTCAAAGATAAATTAGTAAGTCTATTTAAACCACTTGATTTAACAAAAGGTTCAATTTACAAACAAATTATAATTTTTACACTACCAATACTTTTAAGTTTACTTTTCCAACAAGTATATACAATTAGTGATGCGGCAATTGTTGGACATTATTTAACTGCTGAAGAAGTAAGTGGGGTTAATGTTGTTTATTCATTAATTTTTATTGTATTACAATTTGCTTTTGGATGTTCTAGTGGATTTAGTGTAGTTTCAAGTAATAAAAAAGGCGAAAATGATTTAGAAGGAGTTAGAAAATCGTTTGCATGTCAACTTCTTTTATCATTTATTATTTCAATTATTCTTACAGTTATTGCAATTTTATGTATGCCATTTTTATTAGATTTTATAGGAATGAATAAATCTGGCGGAGATTATCAATACGCATATACTTATTTATTAATTATCTATATTGGCTTATTTACTCAAATTTTCTATAACTTAATGGTTAGTATTTTAAGAAGTATTGGAGATTCTTTAGCACCTTTACTCTTCTTAATTGCATCTACAATTATTAATATTTTATTAGATTTATTATTTATTATTTGTTTTAATTGGGGAGTTGCAGGAGCTGCATGGGCTACTGTTGTTGCACAATTTATTTCCTTTATTGGATGTTTAATCTACGCATTTATAAAATATGATTATTTAAGAATTAAATGGAAAGATTTTAAATTATCTTTTAAATTTATTGGAGACCATTTAAGAAGTGGGCTTCCTCTTGCATTCCAATTTTCAATTCTTGCTATTGGACTTATTATTTTACAAAAAGGAATGATTAAATTTGATACTGCCGCTGGAGTGTTTGATTGTAAAAATGGATATGGTGCCGCTATTAAATTTAACGATTTCCTTATGTGTCCTTTAAGTGCTTTAGGTACTGCTATGCTTTCTTTTAGTGGACAAAATTATGGTGCAAGAAACGAAGAAAGAATTAGAAAAGGGATTAAAGCATCGATTGTAATTATGCTTATTTCTTATGTTATTTTATTCGCTTTAGCAGGTTTATTTTCAATAAATGGTGCATTTACTAATTTATTCTTAAGTGGTGAAAATAACAATGAACGTGTTAAATTCTACGCTTCAACTTATGTTTTAATTGATACTGGATTATATTTTATTTTAGGATTCTTATTTATTGGAAGAAACGTTTTACAAGGTCTTGGAAAACCACTCTTCCCATTCCTTGCAGGAATTGGAGAAATGGTTGCTCGTATTTTAATTGTTGAATTTTTACCTTCATTAATTGATCCTGTTAATCCTACAAGCGATAATGCTTTTATTGGAATTTGTTTTAGCGATCCACTTGCATGGGTATTTGCTTGTATTTTCTTATTTATAGGCACTTATATCTATATTATTAAAGGTAAATTATTTAAAGATTTCAAAAAAGATGAAATAGAAAAAGAAAAAATGGATTAAGGTAATTCTTAATCCATTTTTCATTATTCTTCATAATTTTTAACAATTATATCTTTTAATAATTCTCTAATTTTTAAATGTTGTGGACATGCTTTTTCACATTTACCACATTTAATACAACTAGAAGCTTTTGAATATCCTTCATTAATTAAACAATTATAATATCCTTTTAATTTAGTATTCATTCTATAATCTTCATTTGCCATTTTGAAGAATTTAGGAATATTAATTTTCATTGGACATCCTTTAACACAATATTTGCAATCAGTACAAGGAATTAAGGTTTTATCTAAGATAATTTCTTTTACTTTGTTAATTGCACCATATTCTTCATCATTCAATTTCTTAAAATCTTTCATATAAGAAATATTATCTTCAAGTTGTTCTTTATTGCTCATTCCTGATAATACCATCATTACATTATCTAAAGATGCACAGAATCTAATTCCATAACTTGCAACACTTAAAGAAGGATTTAAATCACTAAATATCTTTTTAGCGTTTTCTGGAATATTAACTAATGTTCCACCCTTTAAAGGCTCCATTACGATAACTTTTTTATTATATTTAACACACAATTCATAGCATTTCCTTGCTTCAATTGCAGCACTATCCCAATCAAGATAATTAATTTGAAGTTGTACAACTTCAAAGAAATCTCCTGTTTCTTTTAATATTTTTTCTAAAACATTACTTGAATCATGGAATGAAAATCCAATATGTTTAATTTTTCCTTCTTCTTTATATTTTTTAAAATGATCAAAAACATGTAATTTTAAAGATTTTTCATATCTTTCTAAATTAGTAGCGTGTAATAAATAATAATCTAGGTAACTTACTCCTAATTTTTCTAATTGTTCATTAAAAATTGTATCGATATCTTCTTCTTTATTAATACTAAAGATAGGACATTTAGAAGTTAATATATATTTATTCCTATCATATCTTGATGTTAAAACTTCTTTTAAAATACGTTCACTATTACCTTCATGATATGGATAAGCAGTATCAAAATAGTTAAATCCACTATCTAAATAGATATCTACCATTTCTTTAACTTTTTCAATATCAATGTTTTTATTTTCCCCATTAATTACAGGGAATCTCATACATCCAAGTCCTAATTTCTTCATCTTTATTTCTCCAATTCTTTAAAATATTTTATCAAAAGATTAGCTCCTTTAATAACATTTTCTTTACTAGTTCCAAGATTAATTCTTAAAAATCCATTTCCCGTTGATCCATAGATTGCACCACTTGAAATAATTAATCCTGTTTTATTACGGATATCATTTTCTAAATATTTACTATCTAAATTATATTTAGTAGCGTCAATCCACGTTAAATAAGTAGCGTCACTTAAATAAGTTTTAATTTTTAATCCCGAATTATTAATTAAATCTACAAATACTTTCTTGTTTTCATAGATATATTCATTTAATTCTTTAATATAAGTATCTCCATATTTTAAGCATGCTTTATTAACTTCTTCTCCAAAGATATTAGCTTCTCCTACTTCATCTGTATTAATTCCTCTCCGGATCTTATATCTTAAAGATTCGTTAAATGTATAAATACATGCAGTTTGAATACCTGCAATATTAAATGTTTTAGACATCGAAATACAAGCAATTCCTATTTCTTTTGCAGTTTCACTTACACTTAAAAACGGCACATATTCTTTCCCTGGAATTACTATATCACTATGAATTTCATCACTTATTACAAGTAAATGGTATTTTTTAGCAAGTTCTGCTATCTTAACTAATTCATCCTTAGATAATAATTTTCCAACAGGATTCATTGGATTACAAAGTATCATAAGTGATACTTGATTATCTTTCATTTTATTTTCTAAATCGTCAAAATCAATTGAAAAATTATAATTTTCATCTCTTTTTAAAGAAGATGTTACTACAAATCTTCCATTATTTACGATTGAATTATAAAAAATATTATATGTTGGTTCAATTACTAATACTTTTTCTCCTGGAGTAGTTAATTTTCTGACCATTGAAGAAATCGCTGCAACTATCCCATTACTATAAACCATATTTTTAGGATCAACATAAAAATTATGATGACGTAAAATAAAATCACTATAACATTTAAAATATTCATCACTTAAATCACTATATCCAAAAATACCAAGTTCTCCAATTTTTTTAACTACTTCTTTAACTTCTGGAATAGTTTCAAAATCCATATCAGCAACCCACATTGGGAGTTCATTTTCTTTGCAGTTCCATTTTAAAGATCCAGTATTTCTTCTATTCTTTAAAAAATCAAAGTTATATTTTTTCATTTACAATTACCTTCTCAATTATTTTTAAATTACCTTTTCTTTTGTAATTTTCATCAATTATAATTTCTCCAATCTCAAGAGCTTCAATTTTTCCTTTTAAAGGGTTTTTAATTGAATCAATTTTAGAATTGATTTTAGCGTGCACACTTGAATATTCAAATGCAAGATTTGTGTTAACAAGCTCACAATCAATTAATTTTAAATTTTGAATATAGCAAAATCCTTGTAAAGATTCAATCTTACAATTAATAAAAGTTAAATTCTTACTATTCCATCCAATATATTCTCCAATAATTGTAGAATTTTTAACTACTACATTTTTAGTATTCCAAAAAGAATCTTTACTATTTAAAATAGCATTTTCAATTTTGATGTTACTCGCACCATCAAAAGAATAATTACCATCTAAAGTAAAGTCTTTAATCTCAATATTTTTAGAATTCATAAACATATAATCTCCATTCGCTTTAAGATTATTGATTTTGATATTTTTTGAATTCCAAAACATCTCCTTTCCATCTTCAAAGATTACATTATTTAAAGTAATCTTATCGCATCTTCTAAATAATTTAGGACATTTAATTAATGAATCATTAATTGTTATGTTTTTAGAATACCATAATCCACTTCTTGATAATTCTTCAAATGTTGATTTATTAACTTCAATATTTTTTGAATACCGTAAAGGATATTTATAAGTAAAAGTGGAATTATTCACTACAATATTTTTACATTCTTTTAAAGGAGATTCTCCAAAATTAAACTTAGAATTATTAATAATTAAATTAGATTTATGGTATAAAATTCTTTCCCCTTCGAATTCTTTATTTTCTAATACTTCATATTCTTTTTTCATATAATTTATATTTTACCCCAAAACTAAAATAAATATAAAACATATGCTTTATATTTATTATATTGAACCACCTAAAGTAAACTTTAAGTCAATAGTTATTATGTAAATAAAAATAGTAGGTAATCCTACTATTTAAACCAGAATGGATAATCAAAAAGTATAATCCAAATAATGTCTAAGACCCATCCGACTGTACCTGCCATTAAGATCCATAAAATAGCAAGAATGATTTGTAAAATACTTCCAGATTTAATACTCTTGAAGATTCTCCAAACTACCCATGTAAGATCAAGAATCCATAAGCAAAGGACAAGTTTTAACCATTTTGGATTTTTTTCCATCCACTTACAATAACTTTCCATATAAAAATTATATATAAGAGTATTTAATTTGTTAAGTAAAATTTAAAGCGTATAACTTGTTAGCTATTGCTAACAACATTATAATTATTTCATGATTAATTTATGTTTAACAATTTTAGGAATACTTTTTATTTTTATTGCAACTACTTTAGGAGCAACTTTAGTATTCTTCTTTAAAAAAGATTTATCTATTAAAACAAAACAAATATTTTTAGGATTTGCAGGAGGAATTATGCTAAGTGCATCAATCTTTTCTTTAATAATTCCTTCTTTAAATGATACAAGTAATGCCTATTTAAACTCCAAATATAAATGGATTATTGTAGTAATTTCTATTATTTTAGGAGCTTTATTTCTATATACATTAGATAAAATTATTCCTCATATCCATAAGAACGAGAAAGATGAGGAAGAAGGTATTAAAAGCAATCACTTCTCAAGAGGAAGCAAGCTATTTTTAGCAGTTACCCTTCACAATTTACCAGAAGGATTAAGTGTTGGATTATCTTTTGGAATTGCAATGTCTCAAAATGAAGATTCATTTTTTATTAGTGCATTCTTACTTGCTTTAGGTATTGCTATTCAAAATTTCCCTGAAGGTGCTGCAGTCTCTTTACCGCTTCTTGAAGAAGGATATTCAAAGAAAAAAGCATTTCTTTTTGGAGTATTTTCAGGAATTGTTGAACCTCTATGTGCATTACTTGGATTATTCTTAGCATCTCAAATAAAAGATATTTTACCTTGGGCACTATCTTTTGCAGCAGGTTCAATGCTTTATGTAATTATTGAAGATTTAATTCCAGAATCAAGAACCAACAGTGAATCCCACTATGGAACACGGTCATTTATCATTGGGTTTTTATTAATGATGGTTTTAGATATATCTTTTAGTTAAATTTTAACGATATTAAAACATCCATTTTCATTAGCGATTTTTTCTAAACGATCTATTTCTTCCTCAGAAGTTATTGTTTTTCCAAACTTTTCTATTCCTTCTTCTCTTACTCCAAAATAACGATATTTTATTAATTTATATCTAGTTTTATTTCCAATAATTTTAGAAACTTCTCTTACTGTTTCTTCATTTTGAATAGGAAAATTAGGAAGGCATACAGTTCTAACTTCTTCTAATTTGTTAATACTTAATAAATATTTTAAATTTTTAATAACTACATCATTATCTTTATGGACAATTTCTTTATGAAATGCAGGGTTAAATGCTTTAACATCAAGCATAACTCCATCCGAAAGTTCAATTAAATCAGCCATTTTCTCTTCATAATCAAAACATCCATTACTATCAATTAAACAAGATAAATGAAGTTCTTCCTTTACTCTTTTAAATAATTCTTTTAAAAATTGATAGTAAGTTGTACATTCTCCTCCACTAACAGTTATTCCTCTAATAAATGGTTTAACTTTTTTAATTTCATCAATTAAATAATCAACATCAACTACTTTTGTTTTAGGAGATGATAAATTAGGACAAACTTTAATACATGTATCACAAGATACACATTTTGATTCATCCCAAACTACTTTATTATTTTGAATACTTAATGCATTAACTGGACAAGTTTTTACACAATTTCCACAATTTGAGCATAAATTTATTGTTTCTGGATTATGACAATACGCACAAGAAAATGGACAAGATTGAAAAAATATTGCCATTCTATTCCCAGGACCATCAACATTTGAAAATTTAATAATTTTATTTAGAATCGCCTTTTCCATAAATTTTACGGTCTAAAGCATGTCCATAATGTTTAGCACCCATACCAAATACAGTAACATTATTTAAAGATTGTTCACCTTTTTCGAGCTTTTCAATTTCACTCTTTTTAACTAAATAACCTGTAACTCTAACAACATCATTATCAGCATTATATGCAGTAAAATATCTTAAACCTTCATCAAAAGATCCTTTAATAATATCAAGTAAAGCATCTTGAGAATTTTTCCAAGTTTGATCAAGTTTAAAAATATCTCCAACTCCTGATGGGAAAAATTTATGAACTTTACTTTCTAAAAGTAAATGAGTTGCAAGATCTGGTTCAAATCCTACAGGAATTCTACAACCTGGGGCATCATCTAATCCATCACTGTCAATACCAACTTGAGCATGCATTTTATATCTATTATTAAAGTTTTCTGCATAGAAACCTTCATGGTTATTTACGATTTCTTCAATTTTACTTAAAACTTTAACAGCTAATTCATTAGCTTCTTCATTATGTCCATAACCTAATGCTTTATCTTTAATACCTAAAAGATTATTGCAGCATTCAGCAACTCCAACTACTCCAACCATTCCAGTAAAGTTTTCATGTTTAACAAATCCTTCCTTAACTAAGAAATTACTCTTAAAGAAAGATGATTTTTCATTAATAAATTTAATTCTTTGATCCATATTATTTAAAATTAAATTTACATATTTTGGTAAAACTACATCTAAAAAATTATCAATTGAACTAGCTTCAGTTGAAATTTCATAAAGTCTAAGTCTTGGAAGTGTGTAGCCTCCTCCTCCAATACTTAAAGCATTGTAACAACTTGCAATTGCATAGTTTGGATTTTCTTTATAATACATTTTATGATTTGCGAAAGAAGGTTTACTAGTAACCATCATGGTATCAATACATGCTTTTGCAAAATCATCACTTGTTAAATCTTTATCATATAATAAAGTAAGATTTGGGATAGCAAGTTGCATTTCTTTTGTTAATTTTAAAATAATTCTAGTAATTTTAGAGTCTCGTGGTCCAATATTAGCGTGTACAAATGAATCGCATAATGTTTTATCAATATGTTTTAAAAATAATCTTAAGATTTCTTCAGTTAAAGGATTATCTGCGTCTTTTTCAAAAGGTTCAAAGATTTCAGTAAAATTCCCTAAATATACAGGATATGATGTAATTGAAGGAATGTGTTTATAAAAAATTAATAAATTATTACAACATTCAAGTAAGGAAGTAGGTTTTGAAAGGTCTAAAAATCTACACCCTTTTTCCATTAAAACTTTATAATCAGGAAGAATATAACGAGGACGATAAGGAAGTAATCCTTCATTTAAATCACAAACTTTCTTTTCTTTTAATGCTTTAATCCATGCTTCATCTCGAGGAAGAGATTTATCATCCATATTTTCTCCAAGTCTTGCTAAAGCTAAAACTTGTTGAGAATAAGTTAAGCTTGTATCTTCAATAATCTTCATTTGTTCACTTTTTGACATATCGCACCTCAATAAAATTAATATACTTAATTTTAAACATTTTAGATTTATAATTAAAGATTAAAGCAATAAAAAAAGAACAATCTTATTAAATTAAAGGGGTAATATAATTTAATAGAACTGTTCCTTGAAAATATTTTACTACATTTTTAAAAATTACAAAGAGAAAATTAATAAAAATTCACTTCCTTCGTTAATTTTTGAATTAACTTTAATTTCAATATGGTTATTTAAGGCAATATGTTTACAAATTGCAAGTCCAAGACCAGTAGATCCTTTTTCTTTACTTCTTGCTTTATCAACCATATAGAATCTTTCAAAGATATGATTAATATCGTCTTTTTTAATACCAATCCCTGTATCTTTAATTGAAATAATATTATTTTTAATAGAAATAAATATTTTTCCATTATCTTTATTGTAATTAATCGCATTAGAAATAAGGTTAAAAATTAAACTTCTAGATTCTTCTTTATTAATTAAATAATTTAAATCATTTAAAGAAGTAATTACTTCAATATTTTTAAGTTCAATTTCTCCTTTTAAATCATCAAGGGTAGATAAAATAATATCTTTAAAATTAATCATTTCTTTAGGTGTTTCAATATTATTCTCTAGTTTAGATATTTCAAGCATATCTAAAACAATCCTTTTCATTCTTAAAGATTCTTTTAAAATAACTTCATTAATATGATCAATATCGTCTTTTTTATTAATAATTCCTTCTTTTATTAATTCTTCATATCCAATGATTGATGTTAAAGGACTTTTTAATTCATGAGATGCATTCATAAAGAATTCTTTCTTACTTTTTTCAATACGTTTAGAATCAGTAACATTTAAAAAGATTAAAGAAATTAATTTTTGATTATTGAATTTAATTAAACGCGCAATAACAATATAACTTGAATCATTATTAATAAATTCAAAAGTTTTATAATCACTCAAATCTTTTAAATTAGTTTCAATTTTAGATCCATTTTCAAGATATAATAAATTTTTATTTTTAATATCTTCTTTAACATCAAATATTTTATAACTATATTTATTAATCTCTTTAATATTAAATTTATCATCTAAAATGATAAATCCTTCATCCATATTATCTAAAATAAAAGTATTTTGATTCTTTTCGTTTTCTAATTCATTAATCTTTAAATCAAGTAATGAATAAGTTTTATTAATCATTTCTTTTAAAGATTCAATATCAATTTCATTATTAATTAAAGAGGTATCATTTACTAAAGTATTAAGTTTATTAATCTCTTGTTTTAATGACTTAATATTATTTTTAAAATAAAGATATGATAAATAAAAGAATACTAAATTAATAATTAAAAGAATAATTGATCCATAGATTGATACATTATAAGTAAAATTTAAAATTTCATTCTTTTGGATTCCAAGTCTAATAAAATTTAAAGTAGAATCACTTCTTTTAACAACATATAAAGTTTCTTTATTAGTAGTTAAAGATACTTTGTAATAGGCTTTCCCATCTTCATGAAGGATAAATTCTTCAAGTCTATTTTCGTCTTTATTGTAATTAGAATCATTATCGTAAATAACACTTCCATCTTTATACGATAAAATGGTAATTCTAAAATCACTTAAATCTTTAAAATAATCATCAATTTCATCTAAATAATCATCACTTTGATAAATATTATTAATAATTGATACATAATTATTTAAATCTAAAATAGAATCACTTTGAAGTTTTGAAGAAATTGAAAAAATACTTAATAAAAATATTAAGAATGTTGAAATCAAAAATATAATATCCGTTACGATCAATCTTTTCTTATTCATCTATCCTATATCCATGTCCATGTAAGGTAATAATTAATGAATCATCTTCTAATTTCTTTCTGATATTTCGAATATGCATATCAATGGTACGGGATTCATAATTAGCGTCTTCTCCCCATAACTTATTCATTAAATCATCACGAGTAACACATTTTCCTTCATTTTTAATTAATTCTACTAAAATATCGAATTCTGAATTAGTTAATATATAAATTTTATCATTTTTACTAACTGTTCTTTTATCTTCATCAATTTCAAATCCATGGATTTTAAAGACATTAGATTTAGATTTTCTAAATCTTGCGTTAACTCTTGAAATTAATTCTAAAATTTCAAAAGGCTTTTCAATATAATCATCCGCTCCTAAATTAAGTCCATTTACTTTATCATTTAATAATTTATTCGCACTAATAATTATAATATCAATATCGTTATTTAATTTATCACTTCGAATATACTTTAAAATTTCTTCCCCACTAATTTTTGGAAGCATCATATCAAGTAAGATAAGATTAGGTTTTTTAATTTTAAATTCAGTTAAAAAGCTTTCAGCGTCATTAAAAGATTTTACTTCATATCCTGCACTTTCTAAGGCAAGACGAATAATAGAAGCAATATCTTTATCATCTTCAATTGAATAAATTAATTTTTTCATATTATTATATTATCACTTTACCTTTATATTCTCCATTTTTAATATAAATAATCCATTCATTTATATTTACTAAATGGTCTCCTACTCTTTCTAAATATTTTGCAATTAAAGTAGAATAAATAATTAAATTTTGATATTCATTTTTATCTTTAAATCCTTCAAGTTCTTTTAAAGTATCTAAATATAATGAATCAATTTCATCATCTTTTTCCATATTGAGTTTAGCAAGTTCAATATCTTCACTTAAAAATGCTTTTAAAGTTAAAGTAGTCATATCTTTAATCTTACTTAATAAAATATTGAGTGATTTAATATCTACTAACTTTTCTTTTAAAGATAATTTTTTAGCACACCACACTAAATCTTCACTATGATCACCAATTCGTTCAATATCATCTACTAATTTTAAAATACCAGTAACAATACGTAAATCTTTAGAATATACTTGTTCTTTTAATAATATTTTTAAACTTAATGATTCAATTTCTACGTATTTAGTATCAATTTCATCATCATTAACTTTAAGATCTTTATTTTGTTTAACATTTTCAAGTGCTAAAAATAAATCATTAAAAGTTAATTCAATCATTCTAATAGTATCTAATTTTAAATCATTAATTAATTCATCTTTATACATAAATCAAACCTCTTTTATTAATATTAACTAAATTTACCATTAATATAATCATCACTTCTTTTATCTTTTGGATGAGAGAAGAATTCTTCAGTTTTAGAATATTCTACTAATTCTCCAAGCATAAAAAATGCAGTATAATCACTAATTCTTGTAGCTTGTTGCATGTTATGAGTAACAATAATAATAGTAAATTCTTTCTTTAATTCTCTAATTAATTCTTCTACCTTACTTGTTGCAATAGGATCAAGAGCACTTGTTGGTTCATCCATTAAAATAACATCTGGAGCAAGAGCAATACAACGAGCAATACAAAGTCTTTGTTTTTGACCACCACTTAAAGATAATGCACTATCTTTTAATCTATCTTTAACTTCATTTAATAATGCAGCTTTTTCTAATGATTCAATACAAATTTCTTTTAATTCTTTTTTATTTTTAACACCTTGACATTTTAATCCATAAACAACATTATTATAAATTGACATTGGAAATGGATTAGGAGATTGGAAAACCATTCCTACTTTAGTTCTTAGATAAATTGGATTAACTTCTAAAATATTAGTACCTTTATATTTAATTTCACCTTCAATTCTAGTATTTTCAATTAAATCATTCATTCTATTAAAACATCTTAAAAATGTAGATTTTCCACATCCTGAAGGTCCAATAAAGGCAGTAACTTTATTCTTATAAATATCTATATTAATATCTTTTAAAGCTTTTTTATCCCCATAATAAAGGTTTAAATTTCTCGCTTCAAAAACAACTTCTTCTTTATTTTCCATAACTATCTCCTTTTTCTAACAAATCTATATTCAATTAATTTAGTAAGCAATGAAAGCATTAAAACTATAATTAAAATAATTAAAGCAATTGTACTTGCAGCTTCATAATTTGGAGTTTCACTAGTGTTAAGTAACATCCAAATATGAGTAGATAAACTAGTAGCGCTTTGATTTACTAAAACATTATCAGTAGCACTTGTTCCAAGAACAAAGATTAAAGCAGCACTTTCTCCAATAATTCTTCCAATAGAAAGAGTAATACTAGTTAAAATTCCCCCAATTGAATTAGGTAAAATAAGTTTAAAGATTGTTTCAGTTTTACTCGCACCAAGTGCTAAAGAATTTTCTAAATATCCAGAAGGCACTTCATTTATCGCTTCTTCAACAGTTTTTGTAATTAAAGGAATAAGCATAACTGCAAGAGTTAAGCTACTTGCAAGAATAGAAGGACCATTTGAAGAGAATGTTGAATTAATAAATGGAATAAAGATTAAAATTCCTAAAAATCCAAAAATAATTGATGGAATTGCACTTGTCATATCAATTAAACTTCTAATTAATTTATTAATTTTATTTTTCTTAGAGAATAACGCAAGATAGATTGCACCTCCAATCCCTAAAGGAAGTGCAATAATTAAAGTTAAACCAATTAAATAAAAAGTAGTTATTAAACTTCCTCTAATTCCTCCTCCAAAAGTTCTAATACTTAAGGATTCAATTTTAACTGAATTATCTAAAGTTTCTACAAATGAATCAATATTCTTTTTATTACAGCTTACTTCTTCATCATCTTCATTTTCAACATATAAATAATAAATATAAGTAGATTTTTGATTAAATTTAGTAAATACATTATTTTGGGAATCAAGTAATTCATTGAAATAACTGTTACTACAGATTTCATTTATTTTAATAACTTGTTCGCCTTCATTAGTTTTGCTTTCAATAAAACTAACTCCATATTTATATGATTTTTTTACGTTCTCACTATTATCTTTAAATTCGAATGTTCTTAAAGTATCATCAAATTTAAAATCACTTCTTAAATGTAATGAATAACTTTCTTCTTTATAATCACTGGTAATAAAATTCCATGATAAATTTTTACATCCATTCATTGTAATATAAACTACAATATATACTAAAAGTCCAATTG
>CAVKAB010000005.1:0-20665 GCA_963653985.1 Bacteroidaceae bacterium | reverse complement strand
TGGAAAAATCTAATTCAATGCTAGAAGAAGTAATTGAACATATTGATGAAAAAGACAATTCAAGATTGTTAGATTCGATTACATTAGGTCTTGGTGGCGATAATGATGGTGGATATTGGAATTACTTTGTTAATTTAGTTAAAAAGTATGGAGTTTGCCCAAAAGATGTTATGGGTGAAAGCGTTTCTTCATCAGGCAGCGGTGAAATGGATTATCTTTTAAATGTTTTATTAAATAAAGATGTTGCAGAATTAAGACACGAATATGAAGTTTCAAAAGATGTTGAAAAATTAAGAGAAATGAAAGGTGAAATGCTTAAAGATATCTATAAAGTTTTAGCAATGTGTCTTGGGGAACCAGTTAAAGAATTTGATTATACTTTTAAAGCTAAAGAAGATAAAAAAGATGAAGATAAAAAAGAAGAGAAGCCTGAAGAAAAGAAAGAATCTTCAATTAATGAATTAAAAGTTATTCATAAAACTCCATTAGAATTCTTTAAAGAATTTATTAGCGCAGAATTAGATGAATATGTTTCTTTAGTCAATTGGCCTTTAAGATCATTAAAAGAATATACTCCTTATACATCTAAATTTGTTAATAATGTTAAAGGAACAGAAAATGTTATTTTCTTAAATCTTCCAATTAGTGAACTTAAAGATAGCGCTATTAAATCTTTAAAAGATAGTGAACTTTGTTGGTTTGCTTGCGATGTTAGTAGCAGCTCTTTAAGAAGAGATGGTTATTTATCAACTGAAATGCTACCTTTAGATGAAGTTTTTAAAGTTAAATTTGGATTCGATAAAGGTGATCGATTAATGTTAAGAGCATCAACATGCAATCATGCTATGACTTTAAGTGGAGTAAATTTAGATAAAGATTGTAAGCCAACTATTTGGAAAGTAACAAATTCTTGGGGAAAAGATGTTGGATTCGATGGAATTTACGTTATGAGTGATAAATGGTTTGATGAATACGTTTATGAAGTCGTTGTTAAAAAATCACAATTATCTGATAAAGCAAAAGAAGCTTTAAGTAAAGAACCAATCGAATTAGAACCTTGGTCACCAGTTTTATAATTATCAATTAAGTTGCATTGAAAAGTGCAACTTTTTTTCATTCTAAAAAATTAGAATAAAGTGGAATTAATTCCGTTGCATATCTATATATTTCTTTATAATTCTTGTTATCAAAATCCTTATTTATAACATTTTTTATTTGTTTAATTTGAGTTTCGATTTTTCTTTGTTCAATATAATTAACATCAATTGGAATAAAACTTGCTATTTCAGAAATTCTTAATAATAAATAGGTTGTAGATATAATTGCTTGATTATCTTCTATAAAAGAAGAATAAGATGTATTAAAAAGAAACTCTTTTAATGTATTGATATAAGTAGATTGTAAATTTTTATAACTTAAAAAGACATCATCCATAAATTCTGACCCCCTTTGATAATGTATTAGATAGAAGTTTTTTATCATTCAATAAAACTTCATAATGTATTAAAACTATTTTTTTATATAATGTGTTTTCTAATTCTTTTTTTAATTCATTTAGCTTTGAAGGAGCAAAATCTCTTTTGCCTATAATTAAATCAATTGAACTAGAACTAGTTGCTTTTGAAAAAGAATAATCTCCAACAAGAATTGCAAAATCTAAGTGAAATTTTGGGAATATTTCATCTGTTATATCTTTAATTTCCTTTGTTTTATAGACACCATTTACTTTAGTGTAGCGATCATATTCTTTAAGCTTTTGAACGATATATTCATATTTTAATGATTCTTTCTTTTTATCGAGATTTTCATAATTTTGATATGTTCTTAAAGGCATACCACATAAATCCGCAGCATCTTTTTGGGTTAATTTTTTCTTTTTTCTAATATTTCTAATGTTTTCATTCATTTCCATGAATTTATTATAAAAGAATTATTGCGTATTGTAAATATTAAATATGCAAAACTTGCGTTTTATGTTATAATAAATACGCAACTAATCTTTTATTAAAAAGTTTAATAAATTATTAATAGAATTTAGCATTGCATCTAATCTTTCTTCTTTATTAGATACGTGAATAAAAATACATTTTATGTTTTTATTTTTAGTATAAGAAAGAGTTTGGAAATATGTCGAATTACAAATATATGTTCCAGCAGATGTTGATAAATTAGCATTAAATTCTTTTGATGTTTTTTCAATTTTTGATAAAGGGAAGGTTGAATACAATGTCTTTTCTTCATTTTCTATAATTATTTCATTATCTTTGGTAATTCCTTTATTATCTTTAGTTTTACTATTCATTATATTATGAGCTTCTTTTTCTAAAGTGAAATTAACATCATATGGAGCTTCCCCAAATAAAATTATTATATCAGGATTAAATGAATCTATATTTTCTTCTAATTTATCAAAAGAATGAATAAATTCTACAGGTAATTTAATTTTTAATACTTCGTTATTTTCTAAAGATACTTTATCTAATACTAAGGAAGAATTGTTAATACTTCTTCCATTGAATGGTTCAAATGCGGTTAAAATAATTTTCATATTTATATTATAGTTAAGTAAAAATTAAATTAAAGTTTGAAATATTGACTTTATGATTTTAAAGGCATTTAATATATGCGGTATTTGAATATGAAGAAATATTTAAAGGGTTTTATAACATATTTTATTATTTTAGTGGTCTTTGCTATTGTAGGAATAGTCTTTTTATGTGCATTAAATAATTATATAGTTATTTCACTTCTTGGAATAAATTTTGTCTTCTCATTTTTAATTTATTTTTCTTTAGTATATCTTTATTATGGATTTGAAGATCAAAATAAATATAAAAAAGCGATGTTTATTTCAATGGGAGTTAGATTTTTATCTATATTATTAGCACTTGGACTCTCTATTTTATTTATGGTGCTTACTAATAATATGGTAAAACCTAATATTTATTATATATTCATGTCTCCAACTATTTTACTTGTTGGATATTTACTTGGAAATTTAGTGAGGTAATAAGTTATGGATTTTTCAAAAATTTTGAAATTTTATACTTGGAATGAAATACCACCTGAATTTTTATCATCATTTTTAACAATGATTATTGTAATTATTATTGCAATAACAATAAAAATTAAATTAAGGAATTATGATCCACTTAAAAAACCTAAAGGTTTCTTGCATGTATGTGAAATTATTATTGAATTCGCAGATAAGCAAGTTAAAGATATTATGGGTCCTGCATTTCCTAATTATGGTGGATACATTGCATGTGTAGGACTTTATATTATTATAGGATTTATAGTTGGTATGATTGGTATTCCAAATGTATTCCAACCATTAAGTGAAGAGTTTTTAAAGCCTTTACCAAATCCATTTACAAATCTTGCAATGCCATTATCACTTGCAATTATTACATTTGTTTTAACACATTTTACAGCAATTAAATATAAAAAATGGAGTTATTTTGAAAGATATATTGAGCCTTTCCCGGTATTTTTGCCAATTAACTTGGTAACTATGTGGAGTAGTGTTTTATCTTTAACTTTACGTTTATTTGGTAATGCTTTAGCGGGTTATTGTATTATTACTTTAATTTATGTAGGTATTGGTACAATTATTCCAAATACTTTAGCAGGATTTGCAATTGTTCCTATTTTAGCTCCAGTTGCACATTTATATTTTGATATTTTTGATGGACTCATTCAACTTGCAGTCTTTACTATATTAACGATGATTAATGTTTCTAACGAATATGTTTCTGAAGAAGCATATAATCAAATGAGATTAGAGAAACAAGAAAAAAGAATGAAAAAACATTCAAAAATAAAACAAATTAAAGAAGGAAATTAATATTTATTAATTATATAAAAAGGAGAAATTTTATGAATTTTTTAGGTTTAGGTATTGCATGTATTGGTATGGGCCTTGCTGCTATTGGTGAAGGCTTATCAGTTTCAAAAGCTATGGAAGCAATTGGAAGAAATCCAAGTTGTTCAAAAGATGTTAGAACTACAATGATTATTGGTCTTGGTTTAATTGAATCAGTTGCTATTTATATCCTTGTTGTTGCTATTTTAATGGCATTCGTTGTTGCTGCTTAATAAGAAGATTTTATATGAAAAAGAATGCAAAAATTAAATTAATATCTTTATTTTCATTTCTTGCATTATCTTTAACAAGTTGCGATACTGAAGAAATTGGTGAAAGAATTTCAACGACAGTTAACAATATGTTACCAAATTTATGGTTTACATTACTTCAACTTGCTTTATTTATTATTACTTTTTTAGTTATTTTCTTTTTAGCATATAAACCTTTAAAGAAAAAATTAGAACAAAGAGCAACTTATATTGAAAGTAATATTAAAGATAGTGAAGATAAGAAAAAAGAAGCAGAAGAAAATTTAAAGAAGAGTACTGAATATATTGATGAAAGTAAAAAGCAAGCTTCAAAAATTCTTCAAACTGCTCAAGCTAATGCTGAAAGTTATGCTCAAGAATCTCAAAAAGCTTTACAAGAATCTATTGAAAAACAAAAGGTTCAAGCACATAAAGATATTGAAGCTGAAAGAGTTAAAACTATTAAAGATGCAAAATCAGATATTATTGAAGCTGCAATTTTAACAAGTAAAGAACTCTTAAAAAGAGATGTTAATATCGAAGATAACGATAAAATTGTTGATGAATTTATTAATGAATTAACAAAATCAGAAGAAATTAGTTCTAAGGATATAAAAGATGAATAGTGATACTTTAATTCTTAAAATAGCAGAAGGATTTTATGATGCTGCAAAAGAAACTAATAAAGTTAGTGCATATCAAAGCGAACTTAAGTTTTTAATGTGGACTTTTAGAAAGAATCCTGAACTTTTTGAGTATTTTAAATCAACATTCAATGATTATAACGATAAAATTAAAACATTAGATATTATCTATGAAGATACATTATCTAATGAAATGAAAACATTTATTAAAATTCTTCTTCAAAGAGATTTAATTGAAAAAATAGAAGAAATTAAAATAGATTTTGATAAATTAGCTGATTTAGACGCTAATAAAATTGAAGGAGTTATCTATACTCCATTTGAAATTAAAGAAGATAAAGTTAAAAAATTAGAAGAAATTTTTAGTAAGAAATTAGATAAAAAAGTTACTTTAATTACTAAAATTGATCCATCATTAGTTGCTGGATTAAGAGTTTTAATTAAAGATATAGTATATGATTATTCTTTAGACTCTAGATTAAATGACGCTAAAGCTAATTTAATAGAATCTATTAAATAGGAGGATTTATGGCAGATTTAACAAACCTTAATTCATTATCCCAAATTATTAAAGATGAAATTAGTAAAACTAATAATAATGTTAACGCTCAAAACGTTGGACAAGTTGTTAGTGTTGGAGATTGTATTGCTACAATTTATGGCCTTGATGAAGCAATGTATGGAGAAATGATTGAATTTCCTCATAGTAACTTTGGTATGGTCATGAATATTAATGAAGATTCAATTGATTGTGCTTTATTTAATTCAAAAACTCCTATTAAAGAAGGAGATCTATGTAAAAGAACTGGAAAAGTTGTAAGCGTTCCAGTTGGTGATAATATGCTTGGAAGAGTTGTTAACACTTTAGGTGTCCCAATCGATGGAAAAGGACCAATTTTAACAACCGAAACTCGTCCAATTGAAATGAATGCTCCTGAAATTATGGACAGAGAAAGCGTTAATGAACCTTTAGAAACTGGTATTAAAGCAATTGATTCAATGATTCCAATTGGAAAAGGTCAAAGAGAATTAATCATTGGTGATAGACAAACAGGTAAAACAGCTATTGCAATTGATACAATTTTAAATCAAAAAGGTAAAGATGTTTTATGTGTTTATTGTGGAATTGGTCAAAAAAACTCTACAATTGCTCAAATCGTTAATAAATTAAAAATTCACGATGCTTTAAAATATACAGTTATTGTAAGTGCAACAGCTAGTGAACCAGCACCTATGCTTTATCTTGCTCCATATGCAGCAAGTTCAATTGCTGAATATTGGATGTATCAAGGCAAAAATGTCTTAATTGTTTATGATGATTTAAGTAAACATGCTGTTGCATATCGTACATTATCTTTACTTTTAAGAAGAAGTCCAGGAAGAGAAGCTTATCCTGGTGATATTTTCTATTTACACTCAAGATTACTTGAAAGAAGTTGTAAATTATCAAAAGAATTAGGTGGAGGAAGTATTACTGCTTTACCAATCGTTGAAACTCAAGCAGGCGACATTTCTGATTATATTCCTACAAATATTATTTCTATTACAGATGGTCAATTATTCTTAAATAGTGAATTATTTAATAGTGGTCAAAGACCTGCAATTGATTCATCTTTATCAGTTAGCCGTGTTGGTAGTGCTGCACAAACTAAAGTTATGAAGAAAGTTTCTTCTAATTTAAGAATGGCTTTAGCAAGTTATCAAGAAATGTTAGATTTCTCTAGATTTGGAAGTGATTTAGACGCTACTACTAAACATATTTTAACTCATGGAGCGGTCTTACTTGATGTTTTAAAGCAAAAACAATATATGCCTTTATCTTTAGCTCAAGAAGTTATTGATATTTATGTTGCTCAATCAGGACTTTTAGACGATATTAAAATTGAAAATGTTCATGAATGTTTAAAAGTTTTGGATAACGCTATCCAAACTGATTTACCAAATCTTTCTAATGAAATTGAAAAAGATGGTGTTTTTAGTGAGGATGCAAAAGCAAGAATTGCTCAAATTTTATCTACTATTAAAGTACATTATACAAGTGAAGAAAATTAATTATGGCAGAATCTCTTTTAAGTGTTAAAAAAAGAATTCAAAGTGTTGAATCTATTAGAAAGATAACTAAAGTAATGAAGTTAATCTCTTCAAGTCGTTATACTTACTTTAGAAATCTTTATGATGGAAATTTAATTTATCTAGATTCACTTAAAGAATCTATGAATATATGCCTCCATTATGCTGATTATGATACTAATAAATTACCTACATGTATGGTTAAAAATAGTGGTAATAAAAAATTATTTATTTTTGTTACATGTACTTTAGGGTTATGTGGAGCATATGTTTATAATTTAGAAAAAATTGCTAAAAATGAATTATCTAAAGATAGTGATGTGGTTTTTATAGGTGAAAAAGGATATCAACATTTTAAAAATTTAGTTAATAATTCTTATACCGATTATCTTAATTTATTAGATAATTTAACTTATGAGAATGTTAACTCTTTTAGACATTATCTAGATCATTTATATAGAAAAAATAAATATAGTGAAGTTATCTTAATTTATACTAAATTTGAAAATTCATTTAGTGTTGTTGCTACAAGAGAAAAATTATTTCCTCTTGAATATAAAGAATCTAAAAAAGAATACGTAGAACCTAGATTTGGAAGTGAAGCAAGAAACGTTGCTGACTTACTTGTTCCACATTATTTGGATAGTTACTTGTATCATAGTTTGATTGAAAGTTGCTTATGTGAACACACTTCAAGAAAGAATTCAATGGAAAATGCAACAAGTAGTGCGGAAAGTTTAATTGAAGATTTAAAGTTACGATATAACAAATTAAGACAAAGTAAAATTACTCAAGAAATCACTGAAGTCATTAGTGGTTCTTCAAATCAAGAATAGGAGGGAAAAGCATGATTAAAGAATATGAAGTCAATAAAGAACAAAAAGAATCAGAATTTGGATACATTATTCAAGCAATTGGACCAGTTATTGATGTTAGATTTTTAAATGGAATTATTCCTTCAATTAGAACATGTTTAAAATGTAATGTTACTCATATGGGAAAAGAGAGCGAACTCACTTTAGAAGTTGCTCAAGATATGGGACATGATGTTGTTAGATGTATTGCAATGGGACCAACAGAAGGTATTAGAAAAAACTTAAAAGTTTATAATACTCATGATACTATTAAAGTTCCAGTTGGTTTTGAAACGTTAGGAAGAATGTTTAGTGTTTTAGGAAAACCTATTGATAGACAAGGTGAATTTAAAGGTAAGGAATATAGATCAATTTATCAAGAACCACCATCATTTGAACAACAACCTAATAATATTGAAGTTTTTGAAACAGGTATTAAAGTTTTAGACCTTTTATGTCCTTATTTAAAAGGTGGCAAAGTTGGTTTATTTGGTGGAGCTGGTGTTGGCAAAACTACTTTAATTCAAGAATTAATTCATAACATTGCTATTCAAAAACAAGGTACATCAATCTTCGCTGGGGTTGGTGAAAGAAGTAGAGAAGGTAATGACTTATATAATGAAATGAAAGAAAGTGGAGTTTTAAAAAATACTGCTTTAGTATTTGGTCAAATGAATGAATCTCCAGGTATTAGAATGCGTGCTCCTTTAAGTGCATTATCTATGGCTGAATGGTTTAGAGATTATGCTCATCAAGACGTTTTATTATTTATTGATAATATTTTTAGATTTACTCAAGCAGGTAGCGAAGTTAGTGCATTACTTGGAAGAATGCCAAGTGCTGTTGGATATCAACCAACACTTGCTACTGAAATGGGACAACTTCAAGAAAGAATTGCTTCTACTCGTGATGGATCAATTACTTCTATCCAAGCAGTTTATGTTCCAGCAGATGATTTAACAGATCCAGCTCCTGCTACTACATTTGCTCATCTTGACGCAAAAACAGTTCTTGATAGAAAACAAGCTGCTTTAGGTATTTATCCTGCAGTTGACCCTTTAGCAAGTTCTTCAAATATTTTAGATGCAAATATTGTTGGTAAAAAACATTATAGTGTTGCAAGAAGAACTCAAGAAATTTTACAAAAATATCAAGATTTACAAGATATTATTGCAATTTTAGGTATTGATGAATTAAGTGATGCCGATAAATTAACTGTTGCAAGAGCAAGAAGAGTTAGAAATTTCTTATCACAACCTTTTTTCGTTGGTGAAACTTTCATTGGAATTAAAGGTAAATATGTACCACTTGAAGAAACAATTTCATCTTTTGAAAGAATTTTAGATGGTGAAGGCGATTCATTACCAGAAGCTGCATTCCTATATGTTGGTAATTTTGATGATGCGATTGAAAAAGCTAAAGAATTAGAAAAGAAAAATTAATTATGGATAACAAATTTAGATTACAAATAATTGCACCTAATGGAATTTATTTAGATAAAGAAATCGAATCTTTAACTTGTGTTACTGAAGAAGGTGAAATTGAAGTTCTTCCTAATCATGCTGAATATTTAGCAAATCTTGAAATCTCAATTATTTACATTAAAGAAGATAATAATAAAGTTGGATACGCAATTGGAGGAGGTGCAATCCATTTTGATGGAGCACAAAATGTTTGTAAATTAATTGTACCTACTATTTATAAAGAAGAAGATATTGATCTTAATAAGATTAAAAAACAAAAAGAATATTTAGAGAAAAAACTCAATTCTAACTTATCAACTGTAGAACATAAAAACGTTGAAAGAGAGTTAAGAAAAGCAATAAATAATTTAAAACTTAAAGAATCTTCTAAGTAATTTTAAACGAATCTCTACTTAAAAATGTGAAATTTTAAAAAAATAGATTTTTACATTTTTAGTAGAGATTTTTACATTTAAGTTTGTAAGCGCTTTCATTTATAATTTTTGTAACAAAAAGGGGATAAGTATTTATTAACTATTCCTTTTCATAAAATTATTAGGAGGAAATTTATAATTTATGAAAAAAAGATTATTACCAGTAACTGCCGTAGCATTAGCATCAATGTTACTCTCATCATGTGGTGGTTCAACAGCTTGGTCATGGGAAGAAGCAAGTAGTGATGGCGTTTTAAAGTATGCATTATTAATTGGTCAAATTGATCATAATGATAGTGCTGCTAGAACTGCTGGTATTCGTGATGCTTTAGGCACAAGACCTTCCAAACATGAAACAAACCCTAACGTTGAAGTTGCTGTTGAAGGTAAAGTTACTTTAGCTAAAAAAGAATATACAGTTATCGAAGTTGAAAGTGCTGAACAAAAAAATACAAGTGGTCAAACATGGGATCAAGCTACAGCAACAGCATCAACAGATGCATGGTTAGCAAAACATTCAGATATTGATTTCTTTGTTTCAAATAATGATGGTATGGCTGAAGGTGCTATTGCTTCAGTTTCTTGGAGAGAAGGAACACCAATCTTCGGATATGATAGCAACCAATCAACATTACAATATATTAAAGAAGGCAAGATCATGGGTACAGTTAACCAAAATGCTCCTGCTCAAGCTGCTTCTATTTATATGACAGCTAGAAATGCTGTTGATGGTTTATCAGGTGCTGATGTTTATAAATATGGATTTAGTGAAGCAAATAAGAATGGCTATGGTCAAATCGCAAGTGCTGTTTCATATAATACAGAATCACATGCTTTATTAGTTGATAACGTTGCAGTTACAGCTAAAAACGTTGATGAATTTATTACAAGTGATATTAAAACATTAGCTGAAAAAGGCGTTACTAAAGGTTCAACATCTTCAGTTAAAGTATGGCAAACATATTATAGTAATGCTGATAACTTCTTAAATTCATCAATGCAACCTTTATTTGAAACTTATGCTGAAAGATTTAATTTTGATGTTACAACTGCTAAAGGTGATGGTAACGATGATACTAACTTATTAGTTCAATTAGATGCTGCTTTAGCTACAAAACAATATGGCGCTTATATCATTAACATGGTTAAGACAAGTTCAACATCAACTTACTTAGATAAGATTGCTACAAGTCTTGGAGCAACTGAATCTAATCCAACAAATGTCCCAGTTATTTTCTGGAATAGACAAGGTACTAACGCTGATGGTACAACAGATACAGTAAGTATGAATGATAAGAGATTCAAAAATATATTCTATGTTGGATTTGATGCAAACCAAGGTGGAGAAATCCAAGGTCAAATGATTGTTGATTACTTCAATGATTTAGCTTCAAAATAAAAATTATATAAAGTGGCAGGCTCTTTAAAATAAAGGGCTTGCCCTTATTCATAAGGAGAATTTTATGGAAGACAATTATGTTTTAGAAATAAATGGTTTATCCAAAGCGTTTGGAAAAAATAGAGTTCTCAAGAATGTTAATATTAAAATTAAAAAAGGTGAAGTTTTAGGTTTAATGGGCGAAAATGGCGCTGGTAAATCTACTATGATGAAATGCTTATTCGGTATTTATTCAAGAGATAGTGGAGACATTAAACTTGAAGGAAAAGATATTAATTTTACTTCTCCTAAACAAGCTTTAGAATTAGGTGTTGCAATGGTTCACCAAGAACTTAATCAATGCTTAGAAAGATCAATTATTGATAACATGTTTCTTGGTAGATATATTACAAAAGGCGGTGTTATTAATGAAAAGGCAATGTATGATAAATGTATTGAACTTTTCAAAAGATTAGATATCAATCAAAATCCTAAGAGAATCATGAAAACGATGTCAGTTTCTCAAAGACAAATGGTTGAAATCGCAAAAGCTGTTTCATATAATGCAAAAGTTATTATTCTTGATGAACCTACATCTTCTTTATCAGAAAAAGAAGTCAAAAAACTTTTTGGTATTATTAATCAATTAAAGAAAGAAGGTGTTAGTTTCGTATTCATTTCACACAAAATGGATGAAATATTTGAATTATGTGATGATGTTGTCATCTTAAGAGATGGTGAAGTCACTTTAGATAAGCCAACAAAAGAAACTAACTTAGATGAACTTGTTAAAGCAATGGTTGGAAGAAGTTTAGATTCTAGATTCCCTCCATTAACAAATACTCCAGGTGAAACTGTTTTAGAAGTTAAAAATCTATGTACAAGATATAAACCTAACTTAGAAAATATTTCATTTGAATTAAAAGCTGGTGAAATTTTAGGTTTATATGGACTTGTTGGTGCAGGAAGAACTGAATTATTAGAATCATTATTTGGAATTAGAACAATTTCGGAGGGTGAAATCATTTATAAAGGTGAACCTGTTTCATTTAAAAATTCTAAAGAAGCAATGGATAAAAACTTTGCTTTAGTTACTGAAGAAAGAAGAGTTAACGGAATCTTTGGAAGTGCTAACTTAGTTTATAACACTTGTATTACAAATCTTGATAAATATAAAAAATTTGGTATGTTAAATAACTCATTAATGGTTGAAAGTACTAAAGATGAAATTAAGAGTATGCATACAAAATGTACATCTGAAAAAGATTGCATCTCATCACTTAGTGGTGGAAATATGCAAAAAGTTATTATTGGTAAGTGGATGGAAAGAAAACCTGATGTCTTCTTACTTGATGAACCAACTCGTGGTATCGATGTTATGGCAAAATACCAAATTTATGAATTAATGATTAAGCTTGCAAGTGAAGGTAAGAGCATTATTATGGTATCTAGTGAAATGCCTGAAATCTTAGGTGTTACAAATAGAATCATTGTTATGTCAAACTATAAAATTGCTGGTATTGTTAATACAAAGGACACTAATCAAGAAGAACTTCTTAGATTATGTGCAAAGAATTTATAGGAGATTAGAAATATGAGTGAAACTAATAAAATAGTTAATCCATTTGAAGAAAAATCTTGTTATAAAGAATATTACGATAAACTTGATGCTTTAAGAGCAGATGGTGAAAATAAAATTCGTGCTTTAAGTGGAGAAAACAGAGATTTAAAACTCAATAAACAAATAGATAAAGATATTTGTAAGAAATTAGTTGCTAAAAATAAAGAAGCAATTAAAGAAGCACAAGTTGTTAAAAAAGAAAAATCAGATGAAGTAAAAGCTGTCGTTAAAGAAGGTGTTGCTAATGCTAAAGCTGATGGTAAAGTTTATTATGATGAAGTAAAGAAAGAATATAAAGCTGAATATATTGCTACAATTGAAGCAATTAAAGAAGAAGAACTTCAAGAAAAGCAAGATCATGCAGAAAGATATTCTAAAATTCAAGAAGAAAATACTTCTAAAACTGAAAAAGCAAAAGCTGAATTTGAAGCTGTAAAAGCAGTTACTCCAAAAGAAGCAAGTGAAGAAGAACAAGATAAATTAAGAGTTGTTCGTAAAGCTTATGAAAATGAATTAAAAGGTGCTAAACTCAAAGTTCAAGGTGAAAAAACTTTACATAAATCTAGACTTGGAGAATTTAGATTAAGAAGAGAAAATGCTAAAGCAAAATATAAAGATGCAATCTTTAATGCTTATAGTGAAAAACTTAATTCTTATTCATTATTAGAAAACGGTAATTTAACTATTGGTCAAAAGGTTGAAAGATGGTGTAAAAACTACGCTCATGATTTCAAACTTAAGAATTGGTTAATTAAAAATGCTTTATACATTATTATTTTCTTATTCTTTATGTTTACAATCATTTCAAGTGAAGTTAAAGGAACACATTTCTTAACTGGTCAAAACATTATTAATATTTTAGGTCAATCATCATACAAAGTATTCTATGCACTTGGTGTTGCTGGACTTATCTTACTTGCTGGAACTGATTTATCTGTTGGTAGAATTACAGGTCTTGGTGCTTCTACAGTTCACCTTGTCTTATCAACTACTGTTTACTCTACAATTACAGGGTTAGAAATTGGTTGGTTTGTTGGAATGCCAGTTGCTTTAAAAGTTATTGTTGCATTATTACTTTCAATCTTATTATGTACATTCTTTACAGCAATTGCTGGATTCTTCTCAGCTAAATTCAAAATGCATCCATTCATTACAACACTTTCTACTCAACTTTTAATGTATGGCGCTTCAATGGCATTATTTAGTAACGTTCCTACATTCAATATGGAATCTGGAATTAGAAAAACATTAAGTAATGGTTATGTTAATATTATTATTGCTGCAGCTGTTGTTATTGCTATTGTTTGGTTTATTTGGAATAAAACTAAATTTGGTAAAAATATGTACGCTGTAGGTGGAAATGCTGAAGCTGCTAGTGTTAGTGGTATTAGTGTTTTCTGGACAACATTCTTAGTATTCATTATGGCTGGTATCTTATACGGTTTAGGTGGATTTGCTACTGCATTAGCAGGTAGTGGTGCTAACCCAAATACTGGATCTGGTACTGAACTTGATGCTATCGCTGCTTGTGTTATTGGTGGTGTTTCATTCTCAGGTGGTATAGGTAAAATTAGTGGTGTTGTCTTTGGTACAATTATCTTCTCAGGCTTAACATATTGTTTAACATTCTTAGGATATGATACTAATATTCAATATATCTTCAAAGGTGTTATTATTATGGCAGCTGTCTGTTTAGACTCATTAAAGTATTTAAAGAAGAAATAATACTAATTAATAAAATTTATAGTAAAATAAAAGTAGGATTGAGTAAATCCTACTTTTTTAAAGGAGTAACTACAATGATACCTTTTTATTATGCTGTTGTTGTTATAACAATTGGAATGTTATTTACATATTTAGAATGTGTTAAATATTTAAAAGGATTAAGAGGAATTTCTTCTAAAATTCCTGATCATTATCCTATATTAGTTGGAATCCTTTTTGGAGGTCCTATTCTTTTATTAACTTATCTTTTTAGTGATATAAGAATTGAAGATTCAATGAATAAAAGAAGATATTTAATTTGTGGAATAATTTTTACGGTTTTACAAGTTCTTTTAGTTTTTTTACTTATCTATTTCAATGTCCTTACTTTTGAAGTAAATCAATAAGGTAGTTAATTTTTGAATAATAATATTCATAATTAGCGTCTTTTTCTAAAATCACAATTAATTTATTATCATTAATATAGTAATCTGTTAAATCAATTAAATTATTAAATTTTAATGTTGTAGGAGGAAGTTGTTGAAAACTCATCATCTTTGAGAACATTTTGCTCATTGATGATTTCTTTTCTTCATCTTTCTTCTTTTTTTGTTCAAAGAATTCAGTAGTGGATTCTAATGTTTCAATATAAATATTCGTAATTAAAGGAGTAGTAATTAATAAATTAATGTCTTTAGAATAGATTTCTTTTGGAGATAACATACCTAAATAATTAGGATTATCTTTAAAATTGTTATCAAATTCTTCAAATAATGGTTCATTAATTCTTGGAAATGTTAAAAGAGCGAATTTAAAATTTTTATTATTTTTATTTAATAAAGGTTCTACTTTATTAAATTTTTGAGTTAATGATAAAGATTCGTTATTTTTATCTAATAAAACAATTCTTTTATTATCGTTAGTTTTAAGTAAATTAAAAGAAATATAATCTTTGGTAATTGATTCATTATCAAAATTTAATTCAATATCAATTGAAGGAACTTCATCTTTATTTCTTACTAATTTTAAGTTTTTATCTTCAAGTAAACTTGTATTATTGTTTTTATCTACTAAAGCATAAATTGTTAAATTTTTTGATCCAATTAAAATACTTTTTAAAACTTGTGCAAGTGCACTTTGATTTTTACATTTTATAAATTCTACATAAATATTCATAGATTAATTTTACTAAATTTAGTGAGATTTTAAAAATTATTAATTCAATTTATGATAAAATAATTTTAATGTATAAAGTTTTAGTAATAGATGATGAAAAACAAGTAAGAGATAGATTAATTAATCTTATTAGGAAGAATTTTTCTTCAGATTTTGAAGTGGTTGGAGATTACGATAATGGGTATGATGCTTTATTAAATGGAGTAACACTCAATCCCGATATTATGATTACTGATATTAAAATGCCATACATTGATGGAATTGAACTTGTTAAAAGAATGAAAATGGAACTTCCTTTAATTGAAGCCATTATTATAAGTGGTTACGATCTTTTTAATTACGCTAAAGAAGCTATTGAACTTGATGTTATTAATTATTTAACTAAACCAGTAGATACAATTGAATTAAAAGAATCTTTATATAAAGCTAAAGAAAAACTAGATAATCGTAAGATGGTTGAAAGGATTAGTGAAATCCAAGAAAAAGTTAATGACTCTTTTAATTCAATTATTAATGAAGATTTAAATTCGTTATTATTTTATAATGAAGTACCAGAATCTTTAGAAAATAAGATTAAAAATGATGGAATTAATTTAGATTTTAATCATCTTTTGATTGGAGCGATTGATTTTGATAAAGAAAATAAAGATATTAAAGTAAATGAAGTTGATTTAATTTTTAAATCTTTACAAGAAGTTATTAAAAACGAATTTAATCAAAAGAATATTAATTATGTTTTCTTTAAAGGGAATACTAAATATGTTTTATTTTTATTAAGTGATGAGAAATTTGATAGGGAATCAATCCATTTAAAATGTGCTAGTGTACTTGCAAACATTTTAAAATTAAATAAAACATCACTTTCTATTTCTTTTGCAGAAGCTAAAAAGAATGAAGGATCTTTTAATTATAAAAGAACTTTTAATAGATGTTTAAGAGTATATGATTATAAATCTTTAGTGGGTGAAAATGTCATCTTATTTTATGATGACTTTATTCAATCAAACATCTCATTTCCTAAAAAGATAGATGAAAAGGATATTAAAAACATTACTTATGAAGTATTTTATGGTACTAAAGAAAATTGTAAGAATAAAACCCATGATTTTATTAAAACTATTTCAAATGAAGATTATAAAAGTGTATATTTCTATGGAGTTTCTTTATTAATTAATGAATTATTGCATAATTGTATTGATATTAATGAATTATTTTTAAAATATATGGATTACGCTTTAATCATTCAAGAAGTGTTAAATTTTAAAAATGTTGAATATTTAATTAAATTTTTAGATGAATTTATTGATAAAATTTATGAAATTAATGAGAAAAGTAGAGAAGAAGGAGTTTCACATTCTTTTATCAATATTAGAGATTATATTAATAAAAACTATCGTAAATCATCATTATCTTTAGAATCTTTAGGAGAAGAACTTGGGTTTAGTGTATCTTACATTAGTGCAATTTTAAGAAAAAATAACACTAACTTTACTAAAATGGTAACGGATTTAAGAATGAAAGATAGCGAAGAATTATTAATGAATACTGATGATAAAATTATTAATATTGCAAATTTAGTAGGGTATGAAGATCCTTATTATTTTTCACATGTTTTTAAAAAATATTATGGGGTGAGTCCAATTGAATACAAAAAGAAGAAAAAGTAAACCTATTGGGGTAAAACTTGGAATTTTAATTTCTTCAGGCATGATTATTTTTGCATCTATCATGTCTATTATTTCAGTATGCTTTTACTATTATTCTTTAAATTCAATTACAATCAAACAAATTTCTACTACATCAAGACAGATTGTTAATGATATTGAAACTTATTTTTCTAATATTTCGACTTTATCTAATGCAATTCAATCAAAAGTTTTAAGCTATGATTTAAATGAAAATAAAAATATTGAAACATATTTTAATGATGTTAAAGAAATAAATAATGATGTTTCAAATATTTCTATTTTTGGAAGTGATGGAACTTATTTAGTAGGAGATTCAACAGTTAAAGATAAAGATAATGCGATTAATAAGTCTTGGTTTATCTACGCTCGAACTGAAAAATTAATTGGAGTTTATTCTTCTATTGGTATTAACGAAAATAATGAATATTATTTTAGTTTTTCTAAAGTTATTAATTATGATCACGAGACAAAAAGTGGTGTTTTAAAGTTAGACTTAAATTTTAATTCAGTTATTGATTTAATTTCTTTTAATGCTTTAGGTGAAAATGGAAGAATTATGATTTTAGATCAAAATGATGGTGTTGTTTTTATGTCTTTAAGTAAATATTTTGTTAAAGACTTTACTTCAATGACTTCATTAATTTTAGGTGAATCTAAAATTAAAATAGATGGCACTTCCTATTATTTATATTGCAATACTATTTTAGGTACTGGATGGAGTATTGGTGTTTTTTCAAATATTTCTTCTTTAGATACAATTCTTTCTCAATATATTGCATTTATTTTAATTATTACTTTCCTTTCAATTATATGTGCTACTTTAGTTACTCTTATTTTATCAAGAGGAATTACAAATCCAATTAAGGTTTTACAATATAAAATTAAATCAATTGAAGATTTAGAATACGATCCAAAGTTACTTGGAGACGTTAAAGGCACAATAGAGGTAGAAGAATTATCTCAATCTTTTAAAGCATTACTTTTTAGAATGAAAGATTTAACGAATAAATTAGTTCAAGAAAGAGAACTTCAAAAGCAAACTGAATTAATCGCTCTTCAAAACCAAATTAATCCTCATTTTTTATATAATACTTTAGATTCTATTCTTGCAATGATTGATGAAAATGAAAACGAAAAAGCTGAAAAAATGATCATTGCGTTATCTAAATTTTTTAGATTATCAATTGCAAAAGGTCAAAATGTTATTCCTTTATCTCAGGAAATAATGCACGCTAAATATTATCTTCAAATTCAAACAATTAGATTTGAAAATAAATTTAGTTATGAATTTGATATTGATGAAAATATCTTAAATTACGAGATTCCTAAACTTATATTGCAACCTTTAATTGAAAATTCAATTGAACATGGAGTTGGAGAAGATATTCAAAATGGAAAGATAACAATTAAAGGATATGAAGATGATAAATTTTTCTATTTAAGTGTTATAGATACAGGTCTTGGAATTACTGACGAAAAGATCCAAGAAATTTATGAAGGCTTTAATGATTTGAAAAACACTAAAAGCGTTGGACTTTTTAATGTTTATCAAAGACTTAATTTGTATTTTGGAAATGATATGGAGTTTTTAATATATAATGAAGAAAATACTACTTTTTTATTAAAATTACCAAAAGGAGTTGAGAAAAATGAAAAATAAAGGCCTTACATTTTTAAGTTTACTTTCTTTACTTCTTACAAGTTGTGGAAAGTATAAAGATAGAATTAGTTTATTTTTATATGATTATAAAGATGAATTTATTAAAGAATTTAATGAATCTTTTAAAGATATTTTTAGTAAGGAATATGATTTAATCACTTATTACGCTTCAAATTCTCAAAAGAATCAAAACGAAAGTATTTTAGAAGAGTTAGATAATTCAAATAATAAGTTTTTTGTTATTAATCTTGTAGATAGAACAAGTGGAAACGCGATTATTAAAAAATGCCAATCAAAAAATATTCCAGTTGTTTTTTTCAATAGAAGACCATTATCAAATGATTTAATTTATGATAATAGTAATTTTTTCTATGTCGGAAGCGATCCTTCTTATGAAGGAGTTTTACAAGGTGATTTAATTAATGATTATTTTATAGATTTTAATAATTTTAAAGAGAATTTTGACAAAAATGGTAATGGTAAATTAGATGTTATTTTAATTAAAGGTGAAAGAAGTCATCAAGACGCTGAAATGAGAAGCTCATCAGTTATTTCTCGTCTTACTGACTTAGGGTATGAAGTAAATGTTTTATCTTCTTCTTATTGTGATTGGAATAGACAAAAAAGTTATAATTACTTTGAATCAATCTATGAAGATAATAAAAATGATATTGATTTAGTAATTTCTAACAATGATTCAATGGCACTTGGAGTAAATGATTATTTAAAGTCTATTAAAGAAGATAACGAAAAGACATTAATTGAAGAATTTTTCCCAATTGTAGGAATTGATGGAACAAAAGAAGGAATTGAAGCATCAAAAAATAAAGATTTAATTGGTACTATTAAAAATGATGCTAATGAGGAAGCTAAAGCAATTTATGAAGTTATTAAATATACTTTAAATAATGAAGATTTTAGTACATTTCCTTACACTATCGATAATAATTTTATTTTAATTAAAGGATATAAAATTCAATTTTTTAATGAATCTAATTTAAAAGAAGAATAGAATATTATTTATGCTTAAAAAAGATTTATTCCAAATTTTAAAGGATACAATAATTGCAGTTATTATCACTTTAATTATTTATTTATTCCAATTTTTATCACACTTTACTATTTCTTTATATTCTAAAATGAATCCTAATAATGAAAAATCGTTATTAATCATTGGGATTTATGGAATTTTAACTGTTATTTTTTCAATTATTGAATTATTAATTGTTATTTATTACGAAAGAAAAGAAGATTTTTTAGATCATTTAACAATTAATTTAAAAAGAGTACGTAAAAGAAACTTAATTTTTAAAATATTAGTAGTATTTTTAACATGTCTTATGTCATTTTTTATTGGACTCGCATTAGGTGAAGAAGGTCCAAGTGTTTTACTTGGTTCAATTATTGGTCTTTTAGTAGGTAGACTTTTTAATAAAAATGAAGAAGAAATTAAACTCACTAATCTTGGAGCATCAATTGGATTTGCGTTAGCGTTTTTAAATCCAGTAGCAGGATTATTTAAATTTTATAAAAATAATAAAGATTTAAAAGTAAGTATTAAAGAATATTTAAGAGCGATTTATTCATTAATTATTTCTTACTTACTTTTAAGTGTATTAAAAGGTAAGTTTTTATACAATTTATATTTTAATTTAACAGATTATATTGAAGGTCCAATATGTTTAATATTTCTAATTTTACCTTTTATTATATTTATTATTACCTATATTTATAAAAGAACATGTAAATTAATAAGAAAAATAATTAAAAATAATAGAATAATTAATTATATTATTTATCCCTTTATTTTAATTACTAGTAGTATTTTGCTAAGAATTTATTACCCTATCTTACTTG
>CAVKAB010000004.1:0-20753 GCA_963653985.1 Bacteroidaceae bacterium | reverse complement strand
ATTATAAGGATTTTATAACTGATCGTAATATTGGTTATATAATTTTTGTTATTAAAAAAGACGATACGATTATAACTGCTTACGATAATAAAAAAGGAAGCAATTTTAGTGTTACTTTTCAAGGAAAAAATCCATACGAAATCGCAAAAATTTATTCAGGAAATCAAATCGTTCCAAAAAAGAATAAAGAAGATAAAGAGTCACCATTTTTTATCGATTGTAAAGCTCAAATTGGAAGTGATGAAGTTGGAACTGGTGACTTTTTAGGCCCTGTAGTTGTTTGTGCTGCTTTTGTTGATGAAGAAACAATGAAAGTAATTAATGAATATCACATAGTTGATAGTAAAAAACTTAAAGATAGTGAGATTTTAAAAGTTGTTCCTCTTCTTCTTCAAAAAGTTTTTTATGAAGTTAAAGTATTATCAATAGAAAAATACAACAACGCTGTTAAAAAAGGATTTAATTTGAATGCTATAAAAGCCATTTTACATAATCACGTATTATTAACATTACATAAAAGATGCCCTTATGTTTCAAATATTTATGTTGATCAATTCACTCCAGAAGAGAAATATTACGAATATTTAAAAGGCGTTAAAAATGTTCAAAAGGATATTGTTTTTAAAGAAAAAGGTGAAACTTATTTTCCAAGTGTCGCTCTTGCAAGTTGTTTATCACGTTATTTTTTCTTAAAAGAAATTGAAAAAGTAAATGACCAATATAAAGTAAAAGTTCCTTTAGGTGCAGGTGAAAAGGTTGATAAATTCGCTCAAGCCTTTGTTAATAAATTTGGAAAAGAAGAATTTGATAAGATTTCCAAAACATCATTTGCTAATTATAAAAAGCTGAAGTTTTAATTACTTCAGCTTTTTTAATACTTCTTCAAAATATTTTGGCATTGGAGCTTCTAAAGAAATTAATTCTTTAGTTCGTGGATGAGTAAATGTTAATCGATATGCATGTAATAATTGACCTTCATTATATAAAGAACACTCCCCTCCATATAATTTATCCCCAGTTAAAGGGTGATTAATACTAGACATATGAACCCTAATTTGGTGAGTTCTACCTGTTTCTAAAGTACAATCAATTAATGTATTATTTTTATATCTTTGTAATACTTTAAAATGAGTTACAGCATCCTTTCCATTAACTTTATCAATTGCCATTTTAAGACGATTATTTTTATCTCTTCCAATTGGTCCAATAATTTTTCCACTTTCTTCTTCAATAATTCCATCAACAAGAGCAATATATTCTCTATGCATTGAATGATCTTTTAATTGATTTGCAATGTCGTTATGAGCAAAATCATTTTTACAAATAAGTAAAAGACCGGATGTATCTTTATCAATTCGATGAACAATTCCAACTCTATTTAAACCATTTACTTTCGATAATTGAACTTTATTATAAATTAATGCATTTACTAATGTATCTTCAAAATGTCCACTTCCTGGATGTACTACCAAACCTTTTGACTTATTAATTACTAAAACATCATCATCTTCATAGATAATATCAAGTTCATATTCATATGGTTTTAAATCCATATTAGTAGGTTTTTCTTCATATTCATAAGTAATTTCATCATTTTCTTTTACTTTATATGAAGGTGCTACATTTTTAGAATTAACAAAAACTTTTTTATTTTTTATTAAATTTGAAAAATATTCTCTAGAATAATCTTTATCTAAAAGAGCTAATGCCTTATCAAGTCTTAAAGTTTCAATATTTTTATTTACTATCAATGTTTTCATCTTGAGTTTTAATTTCTGAAGAAACTACAGCTTTTTCTTCTTTTACATCTTGATTTGTATTAGATTCTACTTTTACTTCTTCTTTCTTATCGTCGTTGCCTTTAAAAATATCAATAATTAATAAAATAACAAGAATAAAAATACCAACTACTAAAGCGCTATCTGCAAAATTAAATACACCAAATCCAGGAATAAGAGGAGAAACATCAATAAAATCAATGACTCCACAAGGTGTTCCCCAATAGAAAGTTCTATCAATTAAATTACCTAAATTCCCTCCATAAATTAATGCTGCAATAGCGACATTAATTTTAGAAAATTTCCCTTCTTTTTTAACATAATGTGCAACATAGATTGGTAATGCGATAAAAACAGCCCATGAAATAAGAATAAATAAAATTCTACTCCAAAGCATATTACCACCAACACCAAAAGCTGCTCCATTATTTGTTAATAATGTAAAATTTAAAAATCCAGAAATAACTGTTACCGATTTACCAGTTTGAGATGGTAAATCAGCTCCAGTAATTGTATGAGATGATAATGGACCAAGTTGACTTACAGCAATCCATTTTGTTGCTTGATCAATAACTGCAAGTAAAACACTAATTAAAATAAACCAAATCCAAGCAACTTTATAAGTTTTAATTATTTCTTTAAAATCTTTAAACATCTTGGACATAAGCATTCTCCATCTAATTCTGTAATGTCTTTTTCATCAAAATAATTCCAACATCTTGTACATTTTTTACCTGTATGATGTGCTACTCTAACAAAGCAAACTTGTCCTTTATTTTCATTTAATTCATCGTTAAATGAAACTTCACTAACAATAAATAATCTTGCAAGTTCTTCTTTTGAGAATGATTTTAAAATCTCTTTAACATTTTCATCAAAAACATTTAATTCAAGTGTTGCTTCTTGAGAAGATTTAATAACTTGAGCATTTCTTGCAACTTCAATTTGCTTTAAACAATCATCTCTTAATTGTTTAATTTTAGAATATTCTTCAAGTAAACTCTTATCGAAATTATTAGTTCTTTCAACCATCTTGTAAAACATGACATTATCAAATTCTTTAAAATCATAGAATGAATTAACTTCATCCATTGTAAATGGTAAAACAGGATTTAATAAAATCATTAATGTTTTTAAAACTTCATTTAAAACTTTAACGATTTGTTTACGTCTTAATGATTCTTTATCTTCACAATATAAAACATCTTTTGCAATATCTAAGTAGAATGATGATAAATCGCTACTAACAAATGACATTAATTTATTCATACCGTTTAAGAAATTATATTTATCAAATGAATCTAAATATTCATTTTTCATTTCTTCAAGTTTAGCAAGAATAAATAAGTCAATTTTTTCAGTGATTTCAACTTCTTCATCTTTATTATATGTAGAAATATTACCTAATAAGAATTTAAATGTATTTCTAATTTTACGGTATTGTTCACTAATAGTTTTAACAATTCCTTCACTAATTCTAACATCTTGTTGATAATCAACTAATGCTGCCCAAAGTCTTAAAGTATCTGCACCATAAACATTAATAATCTTTAATGGATCAATACCATTTCCTTTAGATTTAGACATTTTTTCCCATTTATCGTCCATAACGAATCCATGGGAGACACATTCTTTATATGGAGAAACCCCATTAACACCAACCGATAAAATTAATGATGAATTGAACCATCCTCTATATTGATCGCTTCCTTCTAAATATAAATCAGCAGGATATTTTTCTCCTCTTTCTTTTAAAACACCATTCCAAGAGGATCCACTATCAAACCAGACATCCATAATATCTTTTTCTTTAGTAAACAATCCATTTGGAGAATGTGAGTTTGTATATCCTTCAGGTAATAATTCTTTAACGTCTTTTGTATACCAAGCATTACTACCTTCTTTTCTAATAATTTCTTCAATATGATCAAATACTTCTTTTTCTAAAATTGGAGTTTCATCTTCACAATAAATAATAGGAAGTGGAACACCCCATGCTCTTTGACGTGAAATACACCAATCAGCTCTATCTTTAATCATATTAACCATACGAGTTTCACCCCATGCTGGTTGCCATTTAACATTATGAATTTCTTTAATTAAATCTTCTCTAATAGGTTCAATTGAACAGAACCATTGTTTTGTAGCTCTAAAAATAACAGGTTTATGTGTTCTCCAATCATGTGGATATGAGTGAACAATATCTTCTTCTTTTAATAAATGTCCATTTTCTTCTAAAATCTTTAAGACTTCATTATTTGCATCTTCATAGAATAATCCTGCAAGTCTTTCACCACAATCATTAGTTAATTTACCATGTTCATCAACAGGACAATATGGTTTAATACCATATTTTAAACAAACTAAATAATCGTCCATACCATGACCTGGAGCAATATGAACTAAGCCAGTACCACTATCACTTGTAACATAATCACCTAAAATTAAAACTGATTCTCTATCATAAAATGGGTGATTACATTTAATTCCCTCAAGTTCACTACCTTTGAAAGTTTTAATTAAATCACAATTTGTTAAGCCTAATTTTTCAACTAATTGATCTTTTAATTCAACTAAAAATACTAATTTGCCAATGTTTGTATCAAATAATCCATATTCAAAATTTGGGTGAGCACAAATTGCAAGGTTTGCAGGTAATGTCCAAGGTGTTGTAGTCCAAATAACAAATTTTGAATCATTTGGAACAAGTCCTTTTCCATCTTTGCAATCAAAACTTACAAAGATTGTGTAAGCTTTTACATCTTGATATTCAATTTCAGCTTCTGCTAAAGCACTTTCACTTGAAGGACTCCAATAAACAGGTTTTAATCCTTTATAAATTAAACCTTTCAAAGCCATTTCTGCAAAGCAATGAATTTCATCAGCTTCAAATTCTTTAAGCAATGTTAAATATGGATGATCATAATCACCTAAGCATCCAAGTCTTTTAATATCTGCTTTTTGTCTTTCAACTTGAGTTAATGCATATTCATAACATTTTTCTCTAAATTCAACAAGTGGTGTTGTTTTTCTATTAACGCCACTTTTTGTAACCATGTTTTCAATTGGAAGGCCATGTGTGTCCCAACCAAAAATGAAGTCAGTTTTGTATCCAGACATATTTTTGTATCTAATAACAAAATCTTTTAAAAGTCTATTCAACATATGTCCACAATGCATTGCACCATTTGCGTATGGTGGACCATCATGAAGCATAAATTCTAAATCTTTATTTTCATTAACTTTAGAATAGATATCTTGTTCATCCCATTTTGCTAAAACTTTAGGTTCTTTAACATTTAAATTACCTCTCATTTCAAATCCAGTTTTAGGCATTAAAAGTGTTTCTTTAACTTCCATTTTTCTCTCCTATAAATAAAAAAGTCCTTAGAAAAATAAATTTCTAAGGACGAATTACCGCGTTACCACCTTAGTTATTAAGTAAGACTTAATCCCTTAATTAAAGTGTTTTTAATAATAAAATAAAGTGATACCTTTATATTTAAATTAAGTATTTTCACCAAACATACTTTCTCTACAAACTTAAAATATAAAAACTTGTCTTTATATATAAATATTACAATATTTTAAATATTTTTTAAATAAAAACATTTAAAAAGCAACAAAAAACTGTTAAGTCTAAGAACAAAATCTATTTCTTAACAGTTTTAATTAAAAAATGAATATTAATCTTTTAAAAGATTGTTTTGAGTTTCTGGATCAAAGAAATGCATAACTTTTCCTGAGAAAGTGAAATAAATTTCTTTTCCTGGAACAAGTGATTCTTTTTCTTCTTGAGTAAGATTTAAAGTAGGAACTCTTAAAATAACTTTACTTGATTCATCTTTTGAAACTTCTGCAGATGGATCAAAAGCATTTAAGTGTAAATGATTTTCACTACCCATCATTTCATTAACTTCTAAGACAGAAGAAATTGTATGTTCATCTTTTTGATTTGCTAAAACTAAATGTTCAGGTCTTACGCCTAATAAAATATCTCTTGATTCGATATTTTTATCTCTTAACATTTGAGCTTTTTCTCCATCAACTAAAATTTTTGATCCAAATGGAGTAACATAGTATTTTCCATCTTCATAAACTAATTTAGTTTTAAAGATATTCATTTTTGGTGCGCCAATAAATTCAGCAACGAATAAATTCTTTGGCATATCAAATAATTCTGTAGGTGTACCAACTTGTTGGATTCTACCTAATTTCATGATAACGATTCTATCGCCTAAAGTCATAGCTTCAGTTTGATCATGAGTAACATAAATGAATGTAGTATCAATCTTTTTACGTAAAAGGATGATTTCAGCACGCATTTGATTACGTAATTTAGCATCTAAGTTACTTAAAGGTTCATCCATTAAGAATACCTTAGAATCTCTAACCATAGCTCTACCAATAGCGACTCTTTGTCTTTGACCACCAGATAAAGCTCTTGGTTTTCTTAATAATAAATCTGTAATTCCTAAAACTTCAGCAGCATTAGTAACCTTCTTATAGATTTCATCATTACTCATTTTCTTATACTCATAAACTGGTTTAAGATTTTTTTCTAAGATACTAATATTTTCTTCAATTTCAGCACATTTTTTGTCTTTTTCAACATCAGAAAGTCCTTTGTCTTTTTTAACTTTAGATAATTCTGATTTTAATTTCTTAATTTTCTTTTTATCTTCACTATCTAATTTTAAAATTGGATTGCCTTCTTTATCTTTTTTCTCAACAGGAATTTTTTGAAGTCTTAAAGCAAAAGCCATATTTTCATAAACTGTTAAATGTGGATATAAAGCATAGTTTTGGAAGACCATTGCAATGTTACGATCTTTAGGTTGTAAATCATTGACAACTTGACCATCAATTTCAATAGTACCACCACTAATATCTTCAAGTCCTGCAACCATTCTTAATGTTGTAGATTTACCACATCCTGAAGGTCCAACGAAAACGATAAATTCTTTATCTTTAATATCTAAGTTAAAGTCATCAACAGCAAGAACTCCGCCTTGATAAACTTTTTTTACGTTTGTTAATTTTACATCAGCCATATTCTCTCTCCTAACCTTTTACAGCTCCACCTGTAACACCTTCAACATAGTATTTTTGTAAGAACATAAATAATACGGTAACAGGAATAGCAACAACAATACCACCAGCACAGAATGTTGTATAGTTAGCACTAAGGCCGTTTGGTGTTGAAATTAAATTTTGAAGTCCAACTGCAACGTTCATACCATTACTTGTAGCGTGAGCAAGATATTTTGCAAATACGAAATCTCCCCAAGGAGCCATAAATGCAGTTAAAATAGTATAAATAACAATTGGTTTTGAAAGTGGCATGATAACTTTGTAGAAAATTTGTAAACGTGAAGCGCCATCAATTCTTGCAGCTTCATCTAAAGATTTAGAAATTGTATCAAAGAAACCTTTTGAAACATAATAGCCCATACCACTAGAAGCAACATAAACAAGAATTAATCCCCACATTGCATTTTCATTTGTAAGTCCCCATGAATTTAATAATTTGTATAAAAGAATTAAAGTTAAGAATCCTGGGAACATACCTAAGACTAACATAGAATTCATTAAGAACTTACGTCCTTTGAATCTAAGTCTAGATAAGCCATAACTCATCATGAGAACAAATAATGTTTGAAATACTGAAACAAACAATGCAACAACAAATGTATTTAAGAACCATCTTGGAAAGTTTGTATTAGTAAATAAATTTACATAATTATCAAAACCCCATTTTTGAGGAATAACATATCCAACTTGCCATGTAGATTCACATCTAAATGATTCACAGAAAATACAGAAGAATGGAATAAGCCAAATAACTGACATAATTACAAGAACTATATATGCAATTGTATTTGAGATAGCTCTTGAAGTAGACATGCCCATATGTTTTTTAGGACCGTTATTGCTACTTCTTACATTATTTAATTCTTTATTAGCTTCTACTTTCTTTTCTTTTTTAGCAGTTTTAACTAATTTTCTTAATTTTAAACTTTGTGTAAGAGTATTCATTATGCAAAATCCTCCTCATTTCTAGTTGATGGCATTGCGTTATAAACAATTAATGATAAGACAGCAACAACAACGAAGATTAAAATACCAATGATTGATGCAGTATAATAGCTTGGATTTGAACCTGTAACAAGATTAAACAACCAAGTAATTAAAAGGTCTGTATCACCAGTAGCTGTACCATTAATAACACCATTTAATTTATTTGGTGCACCACCAGTTAATAAGTAAATAACGTTAAAGTTATTAATATTACCAATAAATTGGGTTAATAAGAATGGACCAGTAACGAATAACATATATGGAAGAGTAATCTTTGCATATTGTTGGAAGCCACTAGCACCATCAATTTTAGCAGATTCATATAAATCTTTTGGAATATTCATTAAAACACCAGTACATGTAAGCATTAAATAAGGAATACCAATCCAAATATTAATAACAATAACCATTACTCTAGCAATCCAAGTTGTTCCCCAAAAATCAACAGCTGTACCACCTAAAGATGTAATAAGACCATTAACAATACCATTAATTGAGAACATTTTAGAAACATATAATAATGAAATAAATTGTGGAACAGCAATAGTTAAAACTAAAATACCTCTCCATAATTTTTTAAGTCTAATTCCTTTTTTGTTAATGAGCATAGCAACAAACATACCTAAGAAATAGTTAGTAAATGTTGCAAAGAAAGCCCAAATTAATGTCCACCCAAGAACTTCTCCGAATGTAACTAAGAAATTACTGCCGCCGAATGATAATAATGTATTAAAATTATCAAATCCAACCCATGTAAATAAATTGTTATAGCCATCATGGTTAACATCATAATTAGTAAAAGCAACTAAAATCATGAAAATAATTGGCATAACAGTAAAGAATAAAATTCCAAGAACTGGTAAAGCAAGTAAAGTTTTATGGAATTGATCATCAACCATACTTCTTAAATCATCTTTGTTTGATTTAACTTTTTTCCCTTCACTTTCAATTTGATCAAGTAATTGACATTGTCGAATATTAATAACCCATGTACCAAATGCAGCAACAATAAACATAATTGTTAATAATCCATATAATAAAATCTTAAATGAATCATCATAATGAACAACAACATAAGCATCTAAGATTTCATCATATTCTTCAACAGCACCTAAAGTACCAAGCGTTCCAAATTTACTAAGCCAATATCCGCCATAGAATACCATATAAAGAATAAATAAGACTTCAAATCCAAAAAATAAAATGAATTTAAGCCATTGTCCTCTTGCTAAGTTTCCAAAGCCAAATACGATTGCAGAAACTTTAGTTTTCCAAGACCCCTTAACGATACTCATTACTAAATATGATATACCGGATCCTATTTTTTTGATTAATTTAACAGTTCCTTTTCCAATTTTAATGCCTAAGTTCTTAAAATAACGACCAAAATTTACAAAAAACATTACAAATTTATATATAAATTTCTGCCATCTATTAAAACTTAAATATTGTAAATCGGAGACATTTAAATAACTCATAATAAACTCCTTATCAAATAAATTAGGTTGTATGTAATTAGTACGTACAACCTAATAAATCAAATTATATTAGCAATTGATTAATTCAATTGTGCCACCAGCATCAGTAACTGTTAATTTAATTTTATAAGTGCCAGCTTTATCAATGATGTAGTTTCCATCACCATTGCCATAAGAAACAGTCCATGATTTTCCTTGACGGCATTTGAATTCGTTTCTCTTATTAGCGATATCATCATCAGTAATTGTAAATGTATCAACACTTGTCCAGACATTTGTTGGATTTTCAACCATTTCGAAGTCAGTTGCCCAACCTGTATCTTTTAATGAACCAATGACAGTAAATGCTCTCTTTTCTTCATCAGACATTGAGAATAAAGCATCAACAGCAGTTTTATATGTATCTAAACCTTTTTGTAAAGCAGCTGTATCATCGTATTCAGCAGCTTTTGCATTATCACCTAAAACTTTAGCAATATCCCACCATGAACCATGAATTTGTCCTTGAGCAGTTGAATATGGAGCTTGAGCATTTAATGCACTTAAAGCTGTATCAGCTTTAACAGCATCGTTTTGTTGATCAACTAAGTTAGATGGACCCCAGCCAAAACTATTAAATCTTTCTAATTGACATTCTTCGCCAGATAAATATTGTGTTAATGAATGTAAAGCAGCAGATTTTGTAGCATCTTTTTGAGGTTTAACACCCATAAATTTAAATCCTGAGTATGAACCCATTTGATAGCTCTTACCATCAACTGTGTAACTTGGAAGTTTAGCACAAGCAAAATTATCACCTAAAATTTCTTTTGCTGTTGTAACTGACCATGTACCGGTAACAACAACAGCTGAAGGTGTAGCAGCAGCAAAGTCAGCAGCATTTGAACTTGAAACATAGTTACTAGCTTTAACTAAATGTTGCATACCTCTCATAGCTGTAAGACCAGCTTCACTATCAAATGTATCATTAACTGAAGTGAAGTTACCTTTACTATCTGCAGTCCATGTAGATTCACAACCTGCACCAAAGAACCATGAAGCAATATACCAAGCTGATGTTTCATTTTCCATTGAGAAGTTTTTATTAGCAGCAGCACAATCTGCAACGATGTCTTCTAAGCTATTTAAATGTTCTTCTTTAACGACTGATTTATCATAAATCATGAAGTAGCCATTATCAGCTGTAATTGGGTAAGCATAAATATCACCATTTACTTTAGCAGCATTAACAGCTGTTGAAACGTTTTCACTAGCGACTTTTTCACTTGCTTTAACACCTAATTTATTTAAAGCACCACCAATAATAAGTCTGTTCATTTGGTCTTGTGCAAAACAGAAAATATCAGCACCTGATTCAACATCAGTTAACATTTGAGAAGCACTATCAGCTTCTGTGATACCTTCAATTTTTGCATTAATTTTGTATTGACCATTTGTTTCATTCCATTTGTCAATTTGTTTTTGAGTTAATTCTGTAACGCCTTTTGTTTCTGAAACCCAAATAGTAGCGTCAAATTCCTTAACTTCAGTACTTGGAGTATCTGGTGTATCTGGATTATCTGGTGTATCAGGATTATCTGTTCCTCCACATGATACTAAGGCAGCTACAACGCCAAGTAAACTAATTCCTGCAAAAAACTTTTTTTTCATTATGTAATTCTCCTTTGATGTAATTTTTGATTCCATAAATTAAAAAGTTAACAAAAAGTATAAAATTTAATCTATGAAACCCCTTACAATCATTACAATTATTATAATTACCTCCGAATAAAAATGCAACAAGATAGATTGTTTTTTTTAAGAAAAAATGAATTCGTTCATAAAAATAATTTTTAATTTTTAATTTTAATGAACAAATTCATATAAAAATAAAATTATTTACTTATATATCTACAAATATAACTTTTATTTTAATTTAAAAATCCCACAACTTTTGTTGTGAGATTTCTAAATTTTATTATTTACATGAGTTTAACATTGCATCATCAATTTTACCCCATCCTCCAGCACTTGAAACTTTTACATAAATTCCTACTTTAATTTCATCGCCTTCAGTATAGTTAAATTCATCAGATACTTCCGAATCCCAACTTCCATAGGAAGTAATTTCTAAAGATTTCTTAGTAATTATTTCATCATTTACTTTAACATAAAGATAAATTTCTTGATCTTTGCAATCTCCTCCCATAATTGAGATTCCAAATTTATATTTACCAGTTTTTAAATCTTTAACAGTTTGTTCAACGCTAAATTCAATTGCATTTTCTGCACTACTCCAGAAATGAACATGTTTTGTACCAGTTAATGAATCAGTTTGTTTATCTTCAATATATAATTGTTCATTTTTACCAGATAAATCATTTAAATTCCAATCAGTATCACCATCTTCAAAACTATAGTTATTTAAGAAGTTATATTCAATCATTGAAACATAGCAAGTAGCTTCCATTCCACCAGCTTTACCTTTAATAGTGTATTTATTAACTCCACCATTTTTCATCTTATCATAATCAACATTTTCCCAAACTACATCTACTTCTTGTTTGCTTCCATCATTCATAATTGCATTAACTTTAGTAGGAAGATTAATTTCGCTATTTAAATCAATAATTAAATTTGTATCTTCAATTGCGTCTGGTTTAATTTCAACTTTATTACCTTTTTTAAGTAAAGACCAAGTTTTTAAAGATTCTAATGGATGACCTGTTGAATCAAAGAATGCTTGGTTATCAACAGCACTTCCTCCATAATATTTTCCTGCATCTTTTGGATCATAAATAGCGCTATAACTACTTGCCCATCCAGAACCATATTTTTCCCATAATTCAAGATTTTTTTCATAAGATTCAGTACCAACACTAATCCAACATCCTTCCCAATAGAAAACACCAATTCCTCGATCCATATCAGATACTGCTTGAATTACATCAACAATTTGATTTGATTGACCTTGAATAGTATAAGGATGAGTTTTTGTGACTGCACTTCCTTCTCCAATTGTGTTACTAAAGAAATCACTATCTTCACTAGTAAAAGCATAGGAAGTTTCAGCAACCATAACATCCTTATTATATGTAGAAGAAATATAATTTAGTGTAGATTTTAAATTATCTAATGTACCATGCCAATAAGGATAATAACTTGATGCAAAAACATCATAATCAATTTCGTAATAATTTAATTTAGATGCTATATTTTTGTAATTGTCTGAATTTTCAGGATTTGCAAAATGAAGTGCTATTTTAGCATCTGGAAAAACACTACGAGTTGCTTTTGTACCTTTTTCAAGTAAAGTTGCTCTATTAAACCAACTAGTTTCTCCTGCAATTCCGTTATTGATTTCATTACCGAGTTGAACCATTCCAACATCAACACCAGCATCTTTTAATTTAGTTAAAGATTCAAATGTATAATCATAAAGAGCCTCTGCTTTTGTATCACAATCCATATTACTCCACGCAATTGGAACCATTTGTTTACTAGGATCTGCCCAGAAATCAGAATAATGGAAATCTACTAATAATTTCATATTATACTTAGTAGCTCTTTTACCAAGTTCTAAAGCAGTATCAATAGTGCAGTTTCCTCCACCATATCCATTACCATTTGAATCAAATGGATTATTCCATACTCTAACCCTTATGTAATTAAATCCATAATCTGCTAAAATTTTAATTACATCCTCTTCTTCACCATCAAAGTTATAGTACTTAACTCCACTATTTTCTAAAGCAATAACTTCAGAAACATCCATTCCTTTAATAAAATCATCTTTTAAATTACTAACTTCTTTTATATATAAAGAAGATTCAACATTTTCAAGTGGTTTATATTCTTCATTATTACCACATGAACTTAATAAAAGAGAGGTTAATACTATAAATGTTCTTTTTAAATTTTTATTCATATTGTCTCCTTATCTTAAAATAACTGATGTTTTAGCACCTATTTTTAATATTTTATCATTAATACTAGCATTATTTAATCCTGCATAAGAATTAATATTAAAATATCCTAAAGCAGATATATCTATTTCGTATTCGCTATCACTTGTATTATGAATTACTAAACAAGAACTATCATCTAATCTTGCAATAAATCCTCCAACACTACTAGTTGAAACTTTTAAATTTACAATTTCATAAGTTCCATTAGTAATTTCTTTATTAGCATTTCTCATCATAATTAATTTTTTATAATGGTTATATAAACTTGAAGAATCTAGCTTTTGATCTTTAACAGTTCCATTTATTTGTTTTTCAATAGAATAGGTTGCACCTTCTGGATCTTCTACAGTATCATCATCTCCCCAAAGCATTTTAAGTCTACGATTAGCGTCAGTTGAAGCACTTCCTCTTGATCCTTTTATTCCAATTTCTTCTCCATAATATATAAATGGGGTTGAATTAGTTAAAAGCAATAAGTTTGCTGCACTATAAGCGTCTCCTGAATCAATTGATAAATATCCAGCTGCGCGATCCATATCATGATTTGAAATAAAAGGTGCCATAACACTATTAGAATTATGTTTTTTTGTATTGTTATAATATGAAATTAATTTAGATACATAAACATTAACATTTCCACCTTTACTTGCTTGAGCGATGTAGCCAGATTGTTGAGAAAAACTAAAATCAAAGCAATCAAGTGCATCATAATAATCAAAAATAGTGCCTTCACCATCCCAAACTTCTCCAACACAATAAACATCAGGATTAATTTTTCTTAATTCATTCATATAATAATCCCAAAATTCAATTGATTTTTGATTATCTCCATAATAAATATATTTAGCAGCATCAAATCTAAATCCATCAATTCCTAAATCCAAATAATATTTAGCAATATTTACTACTTCATTTCTAACATCTTCACTATCAAAATTTAATTCTGGCATTGAAGAATCAAAATTACATTCATACCTATAATTAGTATTTCCAAGTGGTGCAGTTGTTCTACCACTTAAAGATTCATTATATTTACAATAAGAATAATAAGATGCATATTTATTAGATAAATCATTTGTAGCTAATGCATTTTTAAATTTAATAAACCAATCATTATAAATAGAAGTGTGATTAATTGGTAAATCAATAATTAAAGTAATTCCTCTTTTATCACATTCACTTATTAATTCTTTTAAATCATCAATTGTTCCATAATTTTTATCAATTGTATAATAATCTACTACATCATATTTATGATAAGAATAAGATTCAAAAATTGGCATTAACCAAATTCCGGTTACTCCTAAAGATTTTCCACTATTAGGATCACCATCATTTAAATAATCTAATCGATTAATTAATCCTCTTAAATCACCTACTCCATCATTATTAGAATCTGAAAATGATCCTACAAATATCTCGTAAAAAGTTTGATTATTATCTAATTTAGAATTAACTTTTAAATTTGAATCGTTAATTATGTATTCATCACTTGTTTTATCATTATTATTACAACTTGCTACATTAAACAATAAGAATAATGATGCAAAAGATGAAAAAAACTTCTTATTCATAGTTAATCCTCAATTAATTCAACTTCTAATTCAATTTTACCAAATCTAGATGAAATAATTTCAATCTTGCCTTTTCCTGTCTTTGCTAAAGATTTAACATAGAATGATCTAATGCCTGAATTTAAACTAATAATATCATCTCCAATAACTTTAATATTATCACTTGTTTTAATAACAAATGAATCAAATGCAAATTCACATCTATTTCCTAAATTACCAATTGCTTCTAAAGTAATTTTTGTAACATCATAACTTCTTTTTGTATGTAATGTATTACTTGTCATTTCAACATTAATATAATCAAAATATTGATTACCTTTAGTAATTTCAATTACTTTAATATTGTCTTTATAACCAACAAATGTATATGGAGTTGGATGGCTTCCCCAGTTAGAAACATGTTTACCAAATAATTGATATGCTTCTTCAACATCTTTCTTACCCCATTTTTCAACAATAAAATCTCTTTGAATCATATCATATTCTAATAAATCTTTTAAAATTTCTTTAATGCGATCAGATTCTTCTTTAGTTTTATTTTCAAATTTAATTAAAATATCTCCAAGTAAATCATCTACTTTAAAGCATCCATTAAAATCTCCACTCAAATTATTAAAAGTAGAAACTTTAAAATTGTTATGATACATCTCAACCTTATCACAATTTGTCATAATCGCAAAATATCTAATATATCCTCCATCATGTTCTCCAATATTGAAATTACTTGTAACTTCTAAGAATGGTTTTAATGATTTAGTCATATAAGGATATGCGCTATATTTTGTATTTCTAAAAATATCTAAAACACCATGATAGCAAATTAAATCACCACTTCCAAAATCTTCATGAGTATTATAATCTGCAAAACACCATCCAAAACTACCTGCAACTAAATCATATTGGCTAGCTTCTTTTAAAACACTTGCGTGTAATAAAGCAACATCAGTTCTTCTAGTTTCTCTATCATATGCTTTAGTAGGCATCATATGTCCACCATATTCAGTAACTAAATAACCTTTATGAGTATCAGTAACTTGTTCTTTTTTATGTAAAACAATTCCTTTATTACTACAAACAAAATCATTAAAAGTATAAACATCTTCTAAAAGTTCTGAAAATTTAGCACATCTAACCCCACCTGTTGGACGATATGGATCTAATTTATGAGCCATTTCATTTGTACGAGTGTAGAAATCATGATTATCACCAGATTCATTAATTCTTACACCCCAAAGGAAAATACTAGGATGATTTCTATCCCTTAAAATCATATCTTTAACATTATTAACTGCTTTATCTTGCCAAGATTTATCACCGATATTTTGCCATCCAGGAATTTCTTCAAAAACTAATAAGCCAATTTCATCACATCTATTTAAGAAATCAATTGATTGAGGATAATGGGAAGTTCTTACAGCATTTAAACATAATTTATATTTTAAAAGATTAGCATCATCTTCTTGCATACTTTTTGGCATTGCGTATCCAACATATGGATAAGATTGATGTCTATTTAAACCTCTAATTTTATATTTTTGACTATTTAAATAGAAACCATCTTCTTTAAATTCAATAAATCTAAAACCAACTCGATCATGAATTTCATCAATTACTTCATCATTTTTAATTACTTTAATTGATAAATTATAAAGATTAGGGAATTCAGGACTCCATAAAGAAACTTCAGTAATTGGAGTAACTAACTTTTCCCCATTTTTGCATTCTAAAGTTATAACTTGATCTTTATTTTTAATTTCAGCTTTAATAACTGCATCTTCATCACTAGTTAATTTATAATCAATATAAATATTATCTTTATCATGATGGAAATAATAATTTTCAATATGTAATTTATTTATCTTATCTAAATAAACTTCTCTATAAATTCCACCAAAACATAAATAATCAATAACAAATCCAAAAGGAGGTTGATTAATTTCATTAGAATCAACTACAACTGCAAGTTCATTTTCACCAATATTAGCAAATTCATTTAAATTAATTTTAAATTCGTTATATCCACAAAAATTTGAATATATTTTATGTCCATTTAAATAAATATCGCTTTGATGACCAACTCCTTCAAAAACAATAATATTATCAATATCTAAAGAATCGATATTAATAATCTTTTTATAAATGGAAACAAAATTAGAAATTCTTTGATTAAAGTTATTAAGTGGAGTTTCTTTATTAGTATGTGGTAAATTTACCTCACTAAATCCTTCAAAATTACCTACTTTTAAGTCTTTTTCATCAAAATTTTCTTTAAATAACCAATTATAATTAATATATTCTTTGCGCATAGTTTCTCCTTAAATTATTTTAAAAATTACAAAAATACATATCTTTATTATTATAGCAAATCATTATTAAATTTTATAATAAAAAGATAAATTTAATATCTCAAAAATTGTCAATTAAAACACAATATTTAAATATAATTTATTAAAAAAGACAGAACGTTTAATAAAACACCCTGTCTTACTAAATTTAATAAATTATTTTAATTAATTTCGTTTATAGTTATCACACCATCTAACTAATTCTTGAGAAATTTTATCTTTTTTAGATTCAAATTCCTCTTTTTCAATTCTCCAACTCCAGTTATCACTAGATAATGTTGATGGGAAATTCATTCTTCCTTCTTTTCCGATTGCAAATAAATCTTGTAAAGGAAGGATAGCTGCTTTAGCATTACTTGCGACATCAAGTTCACAAATTTTTAAAGTCAATTGTTCATTAGATAAAGTTTTAACAAATGGAATTTCAAAATGTTTACATTCATCTTGTAATACTTCAAGCATCATTTCTTTTTTATCTTTTGTTAATTCATCAATAAATTGTTTTGTGGTTTGTGAATCATGAGTTGCAGTATATGCAAAATAATTTTCAGTATAATTTGATGGTCTCCAAATATTGTCCTTATCTAAATTATCAAAACATTGAGTAACAATTTTCATTCCTGGATATTTTGTCTTTTTCATCATATCAAAGAAATCATCATCAAGCATACCTAAATCTTCTGCTACAATTGGTAAATTTAATTTATCTTTAAATAAATCAAATCCTGGACCTTTTACCCATTTACCATTTTTAGCTGTTTTATCGCCATAAGGTATTGCGTAATATCCACTAAATCCTCTAAAATGATCAATACGTAAATAATCGTATAAACTTAAGCAGTTATTAATTCTTTCATTCCACCATTTATAACCAGTTTTTTTATGATAATCCCAATCATATAATGGATTTCCCCATAATTGACCATCTACTGAGAAACAATCTGGAGGACATCCTGCAACTCTTTTAGGATCATGTTTTTGATCAAGTTCAAAGAGTGCAGGATACTTATAAACTTCAACACTATCAAAGGCAACATAAATTGGTAAATCACCCATGATTTTTATTCCTTTTGAATTAGCGTATTCTTTAACTTTAGTGTATTCATTTAAGAATTCAAATTGAGTCCAAAGATAAAATAAATAATTTTCTTTATTTTCTTTAATAACTTCTTCTTCAAGTGCTTTAGAATAATTAAGATATTTTTTATCCCATTCCTTCCAGCATTTTAAATTATTTAAATCTTTTAAAACCATAAATAAAGCAAAATCTTTAAAATTGGTTTTAGTATCAACAAATTTCTTAAATTCTAAATCTTCTTTATCAAATCTGGCAAAAGCTTTACGTAAAACGTTTAATTTATTCTTAAAAACTAATGAATAATCAACACGCGATGAAGAATTTGACCATTTAATATTTTCGTATTCTACTTTCTTTAACAATCCTTTTTTATTTAATATATCTAAATCAATGAAGTAATAATTTAATCCATAATTGGATGGAGATTGATATGGTGAATCACCATAACTTGTTACATTAAGTGGAAGAATTTGCCAAATTTTTGCGTTAGATTCACTTAAAAAATCTATAAATTTAAAAGCTTCTTCTCCTAAAGTACCAATACCATATTGACTAGGAAGAGAAGAAATATGCATTAATATACCTAAACTTCTTTTCATATACTCTCCTTGAAAGCGCTTTCATTATATATCAAAATAGGCTTAAATTCAATTTAAAACATATTAGATAAATAATAAAAACTATTAAGTTATATTTTAAAATTAATATATTAATCATTCAATAGTTGAATTTAAAAATAAAATTAATTAAGATAATTTCATGAAAAATTATTTAAAAAATCAAGTAATATACCAAGTATTTACGCGTAATTACACTAAAGAAGGTACATTCAAAGCATTAATTAATAAATTAGATTACATAAAATCATTAAAAGTAGATATTTTATATCTTCTTCCTATTAATCCAATTGGGCTTAAAAATAGAAAGGGTGATTTAGGAAGTCCTTATTCAATTTCTAATTATTTAGAAATTAATCAAGAACTTGGAACATTAGATGATTTTAAAGAATTAATTAAAGAAACACATTCAAGAAAAATTAAATTAATGATTGATATTGTTTTTAATCATACAAGTCGTGATTCTTGGATTTTAAAAAATCATCCAGAATGGATGTATAAAAATTCAAAAGGTGAATTTGCAAATAAGGCTGGAGATTGGAGTGATGTCTATGATTTAGACACTAAAAATAAAGAATTAATTAAATATTTAGTAAGTGTTATTGAATATTATTCGTCTCTTGGAGTAGATGGATACAGATTTGATGTTGCAAGTTTAATTTCTAAAGATTTCTTTATTGAATTAAATAAAATGTTAAAAGAAAAATATCCAAATACTATTTTACTTGCAGAATCTACTCATATTGCATTTATTAAATATTGTAGAGAAAAAGGATTTAATTCATTAAGCGATGAAGAATTATATAATGTAGGTTTTGATTTATTATATCCTTATAATTCAATTGAAGCATTCCAAACTTACTTAGACAACCCTTCTAATTTAACATCATTAATTGAATATAAAACTGAATTATATGTTGAAGAAACTCAATCAAATAAAGATGCTTTACGTATTAGAGGTCTTGAAAATCACGATCAAAAAAGAATATGTGAATATAAAAAATTAAATGAAAATTTCTATTATAATTTACTTGCATATCCTGCATTTAAAAAAGGACCTTTATTTATTTATAATGGGTTAGAATCAAAAGCAGATCATGTTTTAAATTTATTCACTAAAGATTTACTTGATTTAAATATTGATGAATCTTGGAAATGTTATTTAGATAAAATTATTGATTATAAAAAAGATCCAAAAAACTTAGATTTACTTACATCTTTCCCTTTAATTGATGATTCTCAATCATTAATCATTAAAAACACATATAAAGATGGATCAAATTCTTTTGGATTATTTAATATTTCTACTAATAATGAATTAGAAATTGAATTTAAACCTAATAAATTTAATGAATATTTTATTGAAGATGGAAAATATATAGATTTTTTATCATCTAAAGAAGTTGAAATTAAAAATCATAAGATAAAAATCTCAAAACCAATGTATTTAACTAAAAAATAACTAATTATTTACTAATTAAGAACTAGCGAAATATCTAGTTCTTTTTTTGTTCAAAAAAAGGGGCTGTTGATAAACCTTAAAAAATAAATAAGGTTTAAAAGCAGCTTTTTATTTTAAAAAATTCTAAATTTTTAAAAATTAATGCAATATCTGACTCAATAAAAATATTTTTTGGTAATTCCCTTCAACTTATACAAGAAGGAAGTTTAAATATTTTCCTTCCAATAATTTAATTAGGTTTTTCAACAAGCTATGCTTGTTTTTTTAAGAAAATCATTAAAAAAGGGATTGTTATCTGACCTATCAATTTATAGGTTTTTCAACATCCCCTCATTTTATTAATTCATGAAATCATCTAAGAATCCTGGGATAACTGAATCATCTTCATCAGGA
>CAVKAB010000003.1:0-24049 GCA_963653985.1 Bacteroidaceae bacterium | reverse complement strand
ATTTTTTAAATAAACTTTCTAAATATTCAGGATCAGGTTTTCTTTTATAAATAAAGTTATCACCTTGAACTTCAATAAATAAATTAGAAGGAAAATTTGATTTTATAACTTCTTTTAATAATTCATGAGGCTTATTAGAATATACAAATAATTTTATATCTTCACTCTTTAAATATTCTAATGTGTTTATTACATTCTCATATGGTTTTGCAAGATATTGAAATTTCTTATAATTTTTTAACATTAGAGATAATTCTTCTTCAGTAAAATCCCTTTTTAAACCTAATTTAAATAACCTTTTAACGCCTCCTCCAATAAAACTTATAACATCTTCATCATTATAAGCATAAGGCAAATTAAGTTCTTTTAGCGTTACATTTAAAGCTTCTTTTATTCCAGGAAGAGTATTAAGTAATGTTCCATCTGCGTCAAATACAATAAATTTATTCATACCTTAAATATTATATCAAACTAATAAAAAAGCGTTATCTAATTTCTTAAATAACGCTTATATTTTGTATATTTATTATAATTAGTCAGCTAATGTTAATAATCTAACAGGAGCATTATCTCCTTTACGATTTTCTAACTTATAGACTTTTAAATATCCACCATTACGGTTTGCAAATCTCTTGCTTAAGTCATTGAATAATTTATCTAAAGCATCATTTTTGCCTTCGACATCATATTTTCTTAAGATAGCGATTGCTTGTCTTCTTGAGTGTAAATCACCTTTTTTACTTAAAGTAATTAAGTGATCGAATTCTTTGATGACATCTTTAACCATACCACTAGTAACAGTAACTTTTTCGAATAAAACTAATTCTGTAACGAGGTTACGAACTTGACCTTTCTTCTTTGATGAAGTATATGGAGTTTTAAATCTTACGCCACCTTTACCGTGAACATTCTTTCTACCAATTTGCATTTCGAATCTCCTTAGTCATCGAGTTTACTATCTTTAAAATGTAAACCCCTTTCAGCTAATTTATCTTTGACTTCTTTTAAAGATTTTTTACCTAAGTTTCTAACTTTCATCATTTCTGCTTCAGTCTTTTGAGTTAAATCACTTAAAGTTGCAATAGATGCTCTCTTTAAACAATTATAACTTCTAACACTTAAGTCTAATTCTTCAATTGAAACATTATCAATAGGTGCTTCTGCTTCAACTTTAGCATCTTCTCCAGTTAAGCCAACATTTTCAAATTTCTTTGTTAAATCAGCAAATTTCATAAAATGATCTGTTAAGATTGTACTTGCTAAAGATACTGCATCTTTAGGAGTAATTGAACCATTTGTCCAAACTTCAAGTATAAGCTTATCAAATCTTGAGTCGTGTCCTACACGAGTTCCTTCAACTTTATAGTTAACACGAACAATTGGGGAATAGTTACTATCTGTAGCAATCAATCCTTTACTTGTAAGGAATTGTTTATTTTCTTCACTAGTTGCAAAGCCACGACCATTCTTAATGTGAAGAACCATGTGTAAATGTCCACCATCTGCAACGTTTGCGATTTCTAAATCGCCATTAACTACACTAACACCGGTAGGAAGTGGTATATCTTTTGCAGTTAATTTGCAAGGACCTTGAACATCGACAACTGCTTCATATTCAGCATCTTCGAATGTATCAGATTTTAAAACTAATTCTTTTAAATTTAAGATGATTTGAGTTAAATCTTCTTCAATTCCATCTAAAGCAGTAAATTCATGTACTGCTCCTTCAACTTCAATTGCGTAAACTGCTGTACCTGGAAGAGTAGATAATAAAACTCTTCTTAAAGCGTTTCCGACAGTAAGTCCGAAACCTCTTTCTAATGGTTCACAAACAATCTTAGCGTAATTTTCAGTTTCATCTTCGAAAACGATTGATGTTGTTAATTTTTCGAAAGGGTGTGTAATTGTTAATACATTTTCCATTTCTGCCATAAATTCCCCTCCTTTAATTATCCACGTCTTCTTTTTGGTGGACGGCATCCATTATGTGGAATAGGTGTAGTATCGATAATTGATGTAATTTGTAATCCTGCTTGTGATAAAGCTCTAATTGCGCTTTCTCTACCAGCACCTGGACCTTTAACATCAACATCAACACTCTTAATGCCTTGATCAACTGCAGCTTTTCCTGCAGCTTCAGCAGCACTTTGAGCAGCGAAAGGAGTACTCTTCTTTGCGCCTTTAAATCCTAAAACTCCACTTGAACTCCAAGCGATTGCATTTCCTTGTTCATCTGTAATTGTAACAATTGTGTTGTTAAAAGTTGAGTGAATATGTGCAACACCTTTAGTATAAGTTCTTTTTACCTTCTTTTTACGGGTAGCTACTTTTTTTGCCATTTTTCTACCTCCTTAACTACTTAACAGCTTCTTTTTTATTCGCAATGGTTTTTGCTGGACCTTTACGAGTACGAGCGTTAGTTTTTGTTCTTTGTCCTCTTACTGGAAGACCTCTTCTATGACGGATGCCTCTATAGCAACCGATTTCTTGAAGACGTTTAATATTTAATAAAACTTCTCTTCTTAAATCACCTTCAACTTTGTAGTGAGCGACTTCAGCTCTGATTTTTGTTAATTCATCTTCGCTTAAATCTTTAACTCTAGTTTGAGGGTTGATTCCACATTTTTCTAAGATCTTCTTTGATGTAGAAAGACCGATTCCATAAATATAAGTTAATGAGATAACTACATTCTTATCATTTGGAATATCAACACCGACAATACGTGCCATTTTTAAATTTCCTCCAAAAATTAACCTTGTCTTTGTTTGTGTTTTGGGTTAGAGCAAATGACCATGACTTTGCCATGTCTTTTGATAACTTTACACTTATCACAAATAGGTTTTACTGAGGGTCTTACTTTCATAATTTTTCCTCCTAAGTTTAGACTACTTTTGTCTAAATACAATTCTGCCATTGTTTAAATCATAAGGCGATAATTCAATGATTACTTTATCACCCGGTAAAATGCGAATGTAATGCATACGGATTTTACCAGAAACAGTGGCATGTATTACGCAATCATTTTCTAGCTTTACCTTAAAATTACAGTTAGGTAATGCTTCAACTACAACCGCCTCGACGGTTATAACATCTTGTTTTGCCATTTATTCTTCTCCTTTTTCTAAAGTGATGATTTCATAGCCATCTTTAGTTACTACAACCGTATTTTCGTAGTGACTACAAATTTTACCATCTTTTGTCTTTGCTGTCCAACCATCTTCCATAATTTCGATATATTTTGTGCCGAGATTAACCATAGGTTCAATAGCAAGTGTCATTCCTTCTTGTAAAATTAGTCCAACTCCAGCTTTTCCTTGATTAGGAATATATGGATCTTCGTGAACTTCTCTTCCAACTCCATGTCCTGTGAACATATCAGTTAAAGAATAACCTTCTTTTTCTGCTACTTCTTGAATAGTATGAGAAATATCTCCAAGATGGACACCAGGTTTAACAAGTTTTACAGCTTCAAAGAAACATCTTTCGGTAGTTTCGATAAGTTTCTTTGCTTCATCTGTTACTTTGCCAACTGGCCAAGTTCTAGCAGCATCTGTTGTATAGCCATTTAATGTAACAAGACAATCATATGTGACTATATCACCTTCTTTTAAGACGATCTTTTTAGAAGGGATGCCATGAACTAAAGTATCATTAACACTGATACAAATGTTTCCAGGATATCCTTCATAGCCTTTAGATGAAGGTATTGCTCCGTGTTCTTTGCAATACCTTCCAGCTATTTTATCAAGTTCAGCAGTAGATATTCCTGGGCGAGTTGCTTCATGAAGAGCTTTATGTAAGCCAATCATGACCTCACCGCTTTTTTTCATTAAATCAATTTCTCTTTTAGATTTAATAATTACTGCCATAATTATTACTCCTTAACTAAAGCCTCAATGTCACTAAAGATTTCATCAAGAGGTTTAACTCCATCAACATCATGTAAGACATTTTCATTAGTATAGAAATTAATAAGTGGTTCTGTTTGTTTGTGATATTCACTTAAACGAGTTTTAAGAGCTTCTTCATTGTCGTCTTTTCTTTGAACAAGTTCTCCTCCACATAAATCACAAATTCCATCAACTTTTGGTTTTAAATTTGTAACGTGATATGGAGCACCACAACTCTTACAAACTCTTCTTCCACAGATTCTATCTTTTAAGACACTTTCTGGAACGACGAGATTGATAACTAAATTAATTGGACGAGAAATTTCTTCGCCAATTTTCTTAAGTGCTTCAGCTTGAACTAAAGTACGTGGAAATCCATCAAGAAGGAAACCTTTAGCACAATCATCTTTACTTAAACGTTCTTTAACTAAAGAAATTGTTACTTCATCTGGTACAAGTAAGCCTTTATCAATATATGATTTAGCTTCGAGTCCAACTGGAGTTTCATTCTTAATAGCTTCTCTAAACATATCTCCTGTTGAGATATGAGGAATTTTAAATTCACTAGCAACTTTTTTTGCGTTTGTGCCTTTACCAGCACCTGGAGCGCCTAAAAATATAATATTTTTCATTTACTATAATCCTCCAATAACTTCATCATAACTCTTACCAGCGACAAGACCACTGATTTGAGCATCAAGTTCAAGTGCAACACCAACAACGATAATTAAACCAGTTCCGCCAAGTGATAAAGAAGTATCACTTCCAAATACACCTGTTAAAGTTAAAACAACTGGTAATGCTGCAATGAAGCAAAGTGCTAAAGCACCAATTAAGGTAACTCTATTTAAAACTTTTCTTACATATTTTTCAGTTTCAATACCTGGTCTAACTCCTGGAATATAGCTGCCATTCTTTTGGAAATTTTCAGCTAAATTTTCTGGATTGATTTGTAAGTTTGCATAGAAGAATGTAAATGCAAATACAAGAACAATATAAATGATTAATCCCCATGGAATCATAACTCCTCCAGTATCAACGAGTTGATTATATTGGAAGACTTTGAGCCATTCTGCATTTAATGCATCACTTGAAATAAATGAAGCAATAATGGATGGAGTCATAAGTATTGAACTTGCGAAGATGACTGGAATAACTCCAGCACTATTTATCTTAATAGGAAGGAAGCTTGCTTTTGCAAGTTTTTCGTTTCCACCACTTCTTGTTGCTTGTTGAACAGGAATTTTTCTTCTAGATAATTCAATAAAGACAACAAATGAAATGATTAAAATAAATGCTAAGATATAAAGGATAAATTGGAAAACACCTTTAGTTGTTTCGCTACTTCCTAAATTCCAGTTTGCAACAACCCATTTTGTGAAAGCTGTTGAAATTTGGTTTGGAAGTTGAGCAACGATACCTGCGAAAATAATTACAGAAATACCATTTCCAATACCTTTAGTTGTGATTTGGTCACCAAGCCATAAAACAAGCATTGATCCACCAATCATAATAGAAATAATATAAGCGTATGTAAGGAAGCTATCTTCCATTGTGAAGCTAATCCAATCGGTATTTTTAGCAGTTTGAATAATACCATATGCTTGAACTGCACTAATCATTAATGAAAGATATCTAGTAGCCATTTCAGCTTTTTTACGCCCATATTGACCTTGACGATTTAATTCGGTTAAGGCAGGTAAAACGTCCATAGATAACATTTGAATAATAATTTGAGCAGTAATGTAAGGTGAAACACCTAAAGCAAATACTGAGAAATTACTTAAAGCACCACCGCCTAATAAATTCATTAAGCTAAGCATGTTGCTTGATTGGGAAATCTGGTCAGTAAGAGTTGAAGCATCAACTCCTGGAACTGTAATTGCGCTGCCTATTCTAAATACAAAAAGGATCATTATCGTAAAGAAAATACGATTAACGACCTCTTTGTTTTTGAAAATATCAATGAATTTCTTCATTTTTTATTTCTCTTTTATAAATTATGACTATTCGATTACTTCAGCCTTTCCACCGACTTTTTCGATACTAGCTAAAGCGGATTGAGAGAATTTATTAGCTTTAACAGTTAATTTAACTTTTAATTCTCCGTTTCCTAAAATCTTTAAACCGTCATAATCTTTTTTAACTAATCCAGCTTCATGTAATGTTGCTAAATCAATAACACTATCTGCTTTGAATTGATTTAATTCTTCAACATTAACAATAGCATAAGTTACATGACTTCCGTTATGGAAACCTCTTTTTGGTAAACGTCTGAATAATGGGTTTTGTCCACCTTCAAATCCAAGTCTAACGCCACCTCCACTTCTAGAGTTTTGGCCTTTATTTCCGCTACCACCATTTTTTCCTAAGCCAGAACCTAAGCCTCTGCATCTTCTGACTTTATCTTTTCTACTTCCTGGAGTAGGTTTTAAGTTATTTAACATCTTCACTATCTCCTTTTCTTAAGGACATAACACTCTTATAGTTCTTTGTTGAACTTAAAGCGTTATTTGTAGCTCTAATAACATTAATTTTAGTTCTACTTCCATAAACTTTACTACAGACGTTTTTGACACCTGCGAGTTCTAAAATAGATCTAACAGCACCACCAGCAATAATTCCAGTACCTTCACTTGCAGGTTTTAAGAATACTGTAGTAGCACCAAATTTACCAGTAACTTCGTGTGTAATTGTACCATTTTTAACTAAATCAACTGTAAATAAATTTCTTTTTGCTTTATCAACAGCTTTTTTAATTGCATCTGGGACTTCACTTGATTTACCTGTACCAAAGCCATATTTGCCTTTACCATTACCAATAACGACTAAAGCAGCAAATTTCATTCTCTTACCGCCTTTAACGACTTTTGTAACACGGTTGATACTGACAACTCTTTCTTCAAATTCTTTTGGAGCGTTGTCTTTCTTTGGGCGGCGATCTGTTTTCTTATTGCCACCTTTGAAATTACGTCCATCTTTTGAAGGAGCTTTTTTACCAGCTTTTGCATCAACAGGTGCATTAGCTTGTTCTTTTACTTCAACATTTTTCATTTCTTCTGCCATAAATTGCTCCTTAGAATTTGAGTCCACCTTCACGTGCGCCTTCAGCAACAGCTTGGACACGTCCGTGATAAATGTAACCGCCTCTATCAAAGACGACTTTTTCGATACCTTTTGCTAAACATTTTTTAGCGATATCATTTCCGACTTCTGTAGCAGCAGCAATGTTATTACCTCTTTCGAGTTTTAATTGTTCACTGCTTGAAGAACAAAGTGTAACGCCTTTTGTATCATCGATAACTTGACATTCAATGTTCTTGTTACTTCTGAATACACATAAACGTGGGCATTCAGGAGTTCCACTGATCTTTTCTCTGACTCTTAAATGTTTTCTTAATCTAACTTCATTTTTATCAATAGATTTAATCATAATTCCCTCCTAACTACTTACCAGCACGTTTACCTTCTTTACGAAGAATGTGCTCACCTTGATACTTAACACCTTTTCCTTTATAAGGTTCAGGTCTTCTTTGTTCTCTAATTAAAGCTGCTGTTTGACCAACTTTAAATTTATCTTGTCCAGAAACTTCAATAATACCATTGATGTCTTTATTTTTAGTTTCAATAACTTTAATAGTGACACCATCTAATGGAGAAATTGTGATAGGATGTGAATATCCAAGTGATAAAACAACATCTTTACCTTTCATTTCTGCATGGTAACCAATACCAATAATTTCTAAGACTTTTTTATAACCTTCAGTACAGCCAATGATTGCATTTTGAATTAAAGCTCTTGTTGTACCATGTAATTGTTTTGTATGTTTTTGTTCATTATTTCTTGTAACATGAACATTACCATCTTTAACTTCGACGCCGATTAATTCCTTATCGAAAGAAACTTTATCTTCGCCGTTTTTGCCTTTAATTAAGACAACACCATCTTCAACTGTTACTTCACAACCATTAACAACTGGGATTAATTTATTACCAATACGTGACATAAATTGATTCTCTCCTTATTAATAGACGTAGCAAATAACTTCACCACCGACATTAGCTTTTCTAGCTTGTTTGTCAGTTAAGAGTCCTTTGCTTGTTGATAAAATAGCAATACCAATACCTTTTAAAACGTAAGGAATGTGGTCACTATCACATGTAACACGAAGACCAGGTTTAGAAATTTTTCTTAAACCTTGAATGACTTTTTCGCCATTTGGACCATATTTAAGAACAATAACTAATTCCTTTTTAACTTCATCGATTTTCTTTTCTTCATAAGAAGTGATGAAACCTTCTTCTAAAAGAATTTTACAAATACCAACTTTTAATTTACTAGAAGGCATTGAAACACTTTCATGATGTAAAGCGTTAGCATTTCTAATTCTTGTGAGCATATCTGCGATTGGATCTTGATGCATTTTATTTACCTCCTATAAATTACCATGAAGCCTTTTTCATGCCTGGGATTTCGCCTTTATAAGCGAGTTCTCTTAAGCAGATTCTGCAAAGGCCAAATTTTGAATAGACTGAGTGAGGTCTACCACATCTTTTACAACGTGTGTATTCTCTAACTTTGAACTTTTGAGGTCTAGCTTGTTTGACTTTTAAACTTGTTTTTGCCATAACTACTATCTCCTATCTATTGAAAGGCATGCCTAATTCTTTTAACAATGCATAAGCTTCTTCATCGCTATTTGCAGTTGTTACAATAATAATGTCCATACCTCTAACTTTTCCAACTTTATCGTAATCGATTTCAGGGAAAATAAGTTGTTCTTTAACACCTAAAGTGTAATTACCTCTACCATCAAAGGAATTTTTGTTAACACCTCTGAAGTCTCTAACTCTAGGGAGTGAGATTGAAACAAGTTTGTCTAAGAATTCATACATTCTTGTTCCTCTTAAAGTAACTTTACAACCAATAGGTTCGCCTTCTCTTAATTTGAATGTAGCGATTGATTTTTTAGCTTTAGTAACAACTGGTTTTTGACCAGAGATTAAACCTAATTCTTCAACAGCTTCATCAATTCTCTTTTTATCGCTTGTAGCATCGCCAACACCAATATTGATAACAATCTTTTCTAAGTGTGGGACTTGCATAACGTTCTTATATTCGAATTTCTTCATTAAGTTTGGAACGATTTCGTTTTTATACTTAACTTCTAATCTTGTTTTGTAAGGAGCGCTTGAAGCAACAGGAGCTTCATTAGTAGCACTCTTTTTTGTTTTATTTTCTGCCATAATTACCTCCTATTATTCAACTTCCTTGCCGCTTTTTTTAGCAATTCTGACTTTTTTGCCATCTTTGTTTACTGAATAGCCAAGTCTTGTGCCAGCTTTAGCTTTTTCATCATAGAACATAACTTTGCTAGCATCGAGTGGAGCATAAATTTCAACAATGCTTCCTTCTGGGTTAGCTTGTGATGGTTTAACATGTTTTTTCTTAACGTTAACACCTTCAACAACAACCTTATTAATAGAAGGATAAGCTCTTTGGATAACTCCAGTTTTTCCTTTATCTTTACCTGAGATAACGATAACTTTATCACCTTTTCTGAGTTTCATATCTATCTCCTTATAAGACTTCTGTAGCTAAAGAGACGATTTTCATATAAGCTTCATCTCTATCACGAAGTTCACGAGCAACTGGACCAAAGACACGAGTTCCAACAGGTGTTTTATCTTCATTGATAATAACACATGCGTTGTCATCGAATTTAATGACTGAACCATCTTTTCTTTCGATTGGATAGCTTTGTCTAACGATGACTGCTTTGACTACATCACTCTTTTTAACTTTGCCGTTTGGTAATGCATCTTTAACAGCGCATAAAACGACATCACCAACACCAGCTGATTTTCTATGGCTTCCACCATAAATTCTGAATACACGAACGATCTTTGCGCCGGAGTTATCAGCAACTTTTAAATTTGTTTCTGTTTGTACCATAACTATTCTCCTTTAGCTTCTTCTTTTTCGTGTAAGGCTTTTTCAACCTCTTTTTCTTCTAATACTTTGACTGATTCAACAGCTTTTTTATCAACTGAGACTAAAGTAAATCTCTTTAATGCTGATAATGGTCTGCATTCAGAGATAGTAACTGTATCACCTGTATGAGCTAAGCCATTTTCATCATGTGCATAGTATTTAGCACGATATTGAACTCTTTTTTGATATTTTGAGTGTTTTCTATAACCTGTAATTTCTACAACGATTGTTTTAGGAGCTTTATCTGAGACAACAACACCTTGAATTTTTCTTCTTTTATCCATATTATTTCTCCTCAACACCTAATTCTCTTTCTTTTAAAACTGTATAGATACGTGCGATATCTTTTCTAACTCTTTTAATTTCTGATAAATTTTCGAGTTGACCAACAGCTTTTTTTCTACGAAGATTAAATAATTCTTCTTTTAATGAATAAATCTTATCATTTAATTGTTCGCTAGAAAGTTCTCTAACTTCGCTAATTTTCATCCTTATTTAACCTCCTCAACTTTGACATTGTTATTAGCATCTTTAACTCTTCTAATAACACGAGTTTTAATAGGTAATTTGTAAGCTGCCATTTCTAATGCGTGAATTGCATCAGCTTCTGGAACTCCACCAATTTCGAATAAAACTCTATTCTTTTTAACAACTGCGACCCAGTATTCTGGATTACCTTTACCACTACCCATACGGACTTCAGCAGGTTTTTTAGTTTTTGCTAAATGTGGGAAGATTCTAATCCAAACTTGACCTTGTCTTTTTGTATATCTTGATAAGACAACACGGCAAGCTTCAATTTGACGATCGCTAACATAATTACCAGTAACAGCTTGAAGACCATATTCTCCAAAGCTAACTTCGTTACCAGCTTTTGATAAACCTTCGTATTTAATAATATGAGGTCTTCTATATTTAACTCTCTTTGGTTGTAACATAGTTATTCTCCTTTATTATCGTTAGCTTTACTAACTTGTGAAGCACGAGGTTTAATTTCTTTATCACCACGGCAGATCCAGACTTTAACGCCTAATTTACCATAAGTTGTCATTGCTTCTCTATGTGCATAATCAATATCACTCTTTAAAGTGTTGATAGCCATAGTTCCATCTTTGTAGCCTTCTGTACGTGCAATATCAGCACCAGCAAGTCTACCACTGACTGCAGTTTTAACACCTTTAGCGCCAGCTTTTCTAACATCTTGAATAGCTCTTTTTTGAACAATTCTGAAACTTGCACGATCTTCTAATTGTCTGCAAATTTTGTTTGCAACGATAGTTGCATCAAGTGATGGTTGTTTAACATCAACTAAATTAATTCTGATGTCTGTTTTCTTATCGCTTAATAATTTAGCAATATTTTCTCTTAAAGCTTTGATTGATTTTGTACCATCTTTACCTAAGATAACACCAGCTCTTCCAACGAAGATGAATAATGTAATTTGATGTGTAACATCTTTATCATTACCTTTTTTCTTTCTTTCGATTTCAACGTGAGAAAGTAAAGCATCTTTTGAAATAGTTTTTTCTAAATAATTACGAATTTTGTTATCTTCAATTAAGTAGGTTGAAAATTCTTTATCATTAGCAAACCATCTTGAGTTCCAGTTTTTATTAAGACCAATTCTCATTCCAACTGGATTGACTTTTTGACCCATTGTTTAATTCTCCTCCCTACTCTTATTTAGATTCCTTTAATGTTACATAAACATTTGAGAATCTTTTAACTAAACCAGAAGCACTTCCTTTAGCTCTTGGAAGATATCTTCTCATTTTGAATGAATCGCTAGCTTGAATTGAAGCGATATATAATTTGTCTTCATTCATATTGAAGTTGTTAACAGCGTTAGCTTTTGCAGATGCAATTAATTTTGCAACTGGAGCTGCAGCATCTTTATGAGTAATTGATAATAAAGCTAATGCTTCATCAACCTTTTTACCTCTAACTAAATCTAAAACTAATCTAACTTTTCTTGGAGTAGCTTTTAAACCTAAGACTTTAGCTGTTGCTTCAGTTCTAACGTTTTTAACTTCTTCTTTCTTTTCGACTTTCTTTTCACTAGAAGCTTTTTTAGTTGCAACTTTCTTTGTAGAACTTGCTTTTTTAGCTGTTGTTTTTGTTGAAGCAGCTTTTTTAGCAGGAGCTTTCTTCTTTGTTTCTTTTACTTCAGTTGCTTTTGCTTCTGTAACTTCTTTTTTTACATTTGCCATATAAATTGTACCTCTAATGAACTACTTAACGCCTGCAGCAGCTTTTGCAGCAGCCTTATCTTCTGCGTTATTTCCAAAGTGACCTTTGAAAGTTCTTGTTGGTGCGAATTCACCAAGTTTATGTCCAACCATATCTTCTGTGACGTAAACTGTAATGAAAGCATGACCATTATAAACAGCAAAGGTATGACCAACGAAATCTGGATAAATTGTACTTCTTCTTGACCAAGTTTTGATAACAGTCTTTTTATTAGATTCGTTTAACTTATTAACTTTGTCCATTAAACTTTCATCGACGAATGGACCTTTCTTTAAACTACGTGACATGTTAACCTCCCTTTACTACTTACCATTTCTTCTTCTGACGATTAATTTAGAAGAAGCTTTTTTGTTATTACGTGTTTTAACACCAAGAGCTCTCTTACCCCAAGGAGTACGTGGAGCATCTCTACCGACAGGACACTTACCTTCACCACCACCGTGTGGGTGATCTGTAGGGTTCATTGCGCTACCTCTAACAGTAGGACGAATACCCATACCTCTAGTTTTTCCTGCTTTACCTAAATTGACAAGGTTGAAATCTTCATTACCAACGATACCAATTGTTGCTTTACATTCACCTAAGAACTTACGTGTTTCACCACTTTGTAATCTTAAGATGACATATTTTCCTTCTTTACCTAAGATTTGAGCTGAACAGCCAGCACTACGGCAAACTTGTCCACCTTTTCCAGGTTTTAATTCGACGTTGTGAATAAATGTACCTTCTGGAATGTTCTTTAATAAACAAGCATTACCAGTTAAGATATCTGTTGATTCACCAGAGACGATTTTATCGCCAACCTTTAATCCTGTAGGTTGGAGGATGTATCTCTTTTCGCCATCTAAATAGTGAATTAATGCAATGTGTGCGTTTCTATTTGGATCGTACTCAATTGCTGCAACCTTTCCGACGACTCCATCTTTATCTCTTTTAAAATCGATAATTCTGTATTTTGTTTTGTTTCCTCCACCAATGTGACGGCATGTGATAACACCTTGGTTATTTCTACCACCACTCTTTTTGAGAGTAACAACTAAACTTTTTTCAGGAGCCTTTTTTGTTAATCCTTCATTACTTAAGACAGCCATTTGTCTTCTTGAAGGAGTATATGGCTTATATGTTTTAACTGACATATTTTTTCTTTTCTCCTATATATAAGTTCGACTATTCAGCAAATAAATTGATTGTTTCGCCTTCTTTTAAAGTAACAATAGCTTTCTTATATCCACTAACTGTTCCTTTATAACGGCTTCCTCTACTTACTTTCTTAGCCATTACATTAGAAACTCTAATGCTTTCAACTTTAACGTTGAAAATTCTTTCAATAGCATTCTTAATTTGAATTTTGTTGCTATCTTTTTTAACTTTGAATGCAAACTTGTTGGATTCTTGTGATTGAGTCATTGTTTTTTCAGTAATGATTGGTTCAATGATGCAATCTAAATCACTAACTGTTGTTTTTGCTGATGTCTTTGATTCGACTTCAGTTTTTACTTCTTTCTTAGCCATTAGTTAAGTGCCTCCTCAAGTTTTTTAACATCGCTTTCAAGCATAATAACTTTTTCAGCATTCATTAAGTCATAAACAGAGATGTTGTCATATCCTCTGAAGCTTAATCCTGATAAGTTGTTACTTGCTTGCATAACTTTTGAATCTTCAGTAATTAATAAAACTTTCTTATCTGCAACTTTTAAAGCATTTAAAACTGCAACGACTTCTTTTGTTTTACCTTCAACTGATAAGCTATTTAAAACGATTAAGTCTTTTTTAGCTTTTAAAGATAAAGCACCTTTTAAAGCTAATTGATGTTCTTTTTTGTTTTGTTTGATTTTGAAGTTTTGAACTCCTGTAGGACCAAATACTGTTCCACCACCAACCCAAATAGGTGAACGTGTTGAACCAGCTCTTGCTCTACCAGTTCCTTTTTGTCTCCAAGGCTTTCTGCCTCCGCCACTGACTTCAGCTCTTTTCTTAGTTTTAGCAGTAGCTTGTCTTCTATTTGCTAAATATGTTAAGACAGCATCGAAGATAACTTGTTCGTTAACTTTGACACCGAATACATCTTTAGAAACTTCTAATGTAGAAACTTCTTCACCAGTTTGTGAATAAACTTTTAAATTCATATTACTCATAACTAATCTCCTTTCTACTATTTAGCTTCTGTTGCATCAACTCTTGAAACTAATGGTTTAACATCTAATTTCTTTGAATTTGATTTAACAGCACTTCTAATTTTAATTAAACCTTTTTTAGGTCCAGGAACTCCACCTTTAACAAGGATGTAATTCTTTTCTGCATCAACCTTAACAATATTTGTATTTAAGATTGTTGCTGATTGATTTCCCATGTGTCCTGACATCTTTTTGCCTGGGATAACACGGTTATTACATCTACCATTATTAGCGAATGAACCTTGTTGTCTATGGTAACCACTACCATGTCCTTTAGGACCGATTTTGTGACCCCATCTCTTAATGACACCAGCATATCCTCTTCCTTTGCTTGTACCGATAACATCGATTGCTTCGCCAGCTTGGAATAAATCTGCTTTAATTTCAGCGCCAACTTCGAAATTTAACATTTCATCACCCTTTAATTCAAATAAATTTTGTTTTGGAGTAACTTTTGCTTTTTCGAAGATACCTTTTTCACATTTATTAACGTTCTTTAATTTGTCTTCGTAGCCAATTTGAATAGCTTCGTATCCATCGTTTTCTAATGTTTTCTTTAATGTGACGACATTTGGTAAGACTTCAATTACGCTAACAGCATACATTGTGCCATCTTCAGCATAAACTTGGGTCATTCCCATTTTACGACCAATGATTTGTTTCATTTTGTCTTGCCTCCTAATTACATTTTGATATCGACTTCAACACCGCTAGGAAGATCTAACTTTCTTAATGCAGTAACTGTGTCGTTACTTGGGTTTGTGATATCGATAATTCTCTTGTGGGTTCTAATTTCGAATTGTTCACGAGAATCTTTATATTTATGAACAGCTCTTAAGATTGTGTAGACTTGTTTTTCCGTTGGAAGTGGGACAGGACCAACTACACGTGCGCCTGTTTTAGTAGCAGCTTGACATAACTTTGAACATGCTAAATCTAATAATTTATGATCATAAGCTTGTAAGCGAACTCTAATAGTCTTTGCTTTTGCCATGAATTTCTCCTTTTTTCCACGCTATGTTTATTGCGAATTACCTGATACATTTCATGACAACTCTTGTGGGTGTACCAGCAACCTCGCAACTCATTACATGCGATAAACGAATATATAATACACTAGTCGCTTATCTAAGTCAACAAAAAAATGCGTTTTTTTGACGCATTTTTAAAATCAGCAATTTTACTAGGAATTATAGAGATTTTCCTTAAATTTTTCATTATATAAAAGTAAAGCTTTTTCCCATTCTTCGCCTTCATAAATATAATGATCGCTACTTAATTTATTAAATAATCTATTAATTTGATTTAAATATGATTTTAAAGAAATATCTAAATATTTTCGATTAATTATTGCTTGAATGTTGAAAATAATTCTTCTAAAGATAAATTGGGTATCAACACTATCTTTTTTATCCATTTTAAAAGCGATAAATTTGCAAAGGAAAAATGAATTAATTAAATCAATTTGTTTTTTAAAGATTAAAGAACGATCTTTTTTATCTTCACGATCATTAAAATAATATAAAGCTTCTTTTATAAATTTTGTTTTACTTGATAATAATAAGCATTCAAAAGTAAAGAAAAATTCTTCATTGATTTTATCAAATGATAAAAAGAAAATGTTATTGTTAATCAAAAAATCTTTTTTATACATTTTATTAAAAATAGTTTCTTTTAATAAAACATTTTTAAATAAAGATCGTGCAATTTCTTTATTTGAGATTGAATTTAAATATTTTGGTAAATAAAATTTCTTTTTGAATTTACCTTTTTTATTAACAGAGTAATTAAAGATTGCAAGATCACTGTTAGATTTCGAAATTACTTTATAAGGAATTGATAAATAATTACTTGCAACAAAATCAGAAGAGGAAACAATTGAAAAATATTTTGCATTTAAATCTTTAATTGCTTCATTTAAACTATCAGCAATTGATGAATCTACGACTTTAACTTTAAATTTATTTTTATAAAGAGTTTGATACTTAAAAGCTATTAATTTATCTTCTTCATTATTTTTATCAATTAAACAATAAACTAAATATGGAACTTTAATATCTTGAAAATTTAATGAATCTAAGCATTTTTCTAATTTATTTTCTTTATTAAAAGAAGTAACAATAACTCCTACTTCATATTTTGTTTCTTCATTTGCTTTAGAATTTTTTAATGAATATTCACATCCACAATAATTTTGACGGTAAACATTAAACTTTTTAGCAATTTTAATTCCAATTTCTTGACCTTCATTCTTTTTAAAATCAGTATAAATATAGGTAATACCATCATATTGTTTAGAAATCTTTTCGTTTAAAAAGTTAATATAATTACTATCTTTATTTCGAGAAACAGTCATAACGGTTGTAACATATTTAAATCCTTTTTCTTTTGCAACTTCATAAAGTCTTTTCATTCTTTTTGCAATACAGATTTTACATCTTTGACCCATTTCAGGAGCGTCTTTATATTTTTCTAAATCTGTTTTAAAAGAATCATAATCATATTCATCTTCAATAATATCAATATGTGATTTAGTTTCGATATTAAAGTCATTAACGTACTTTCTTAAAGATTCAATTCTTTTATCGTATTCACTTCTTGGATAAATATTACTATTTGAATAAAGAATAGTAACTTCAAATAAATCATTCAAAAAAAGTAATGGATAACATGAACATGCTGCACAGCAAACATGTAATAATAATTTAGGTTTAGTATTTTCTACTTTTCTAATTTCTTTATATTCTTTAACGAATTCATCGTAATAATTCTTATTTTGCATACAAGTATTTTATATTATTTAAATATAAAAATAAAATATTTGTATTTTATATCGCTTAATTTAATTCATATTTAATTGAATTTTGATACAATCAATTAAATTAATATCGTTTTTCATCCACAAATAATAAAGATAATTTAAGGACTCATCCTTATTATATATAGAACATTTCTTATCATTTAATAAATCAATTATGTAGAGCAATTCTTCTTTAATAATTAGTTCACAAAATTTTTGAATAATCTCTTCTTTTTTTATTTTATTAATTTCTTTTTATAATCTTCTTATTCTCTTTTTAGTTTAATTTTTACTCTCTTTAATTTGCATCATATGTATTTTTAATACAATAAAATTATACCCTATATAAAATAGGATGAAAATATAGATAAATTTGATGTTACTAAAATTAAAGGATATTTTAACACTGTAAAAAAAGAGATTAATTATAAAATTAACCTCTTAACAATTATTTTTCAATAAACATTGAATCTCCAAATGAGAAGAATCTGTATTTATTTTCTACTGCGTGTTTATAACATTCTAAAGTGAATTCTCTACCCATAAATGCACTAATTAACATAACTAAAGTTGATTTTGGTAAATGGAAATTAGTAATAATTGCATCAACTGCTTTAAATTCATACCCTGGTTCAATAAAGATTGAAGTATCATCTTTATCTTCTTTAAAGCAACCATTTTTAGTGTAAGAAGCTTCTAAAGTTCTAATTGCAGTGGTACCAACTGCAATAATTCTTCTACCTTCTTCTTTTGCTTTTGTAAGTTTTTTAGCAGCATCTTCACTAATTTCATAATGTTCACTATGCATAATGTGATCTTTTGTGTCTTGAACTTTAACAGGTCTAAATGTTCCAAGTCCAATATTTAAAGTAATATCGACAATTTCAACACCTTTTTCTTCAAGTCTTTTTAATAATTCATTAGTAAAATGGAATCCTGCAGTTGGAGCAGCAGCACTTCCATTTATTTTAGCGTATACTGTTTGATATTCACTTTTATCTTTCATCTCAGTATGAATATATGGAGGAAGAGGCATAACTCCTACTTTATCTAATACTTCTAAAAATATTCCTTCATAGATAAATTTAATAATTCTAATACCTTCATCTTTAACTTCAAGACATTCACCTTTAAGAATATCTTTAAAATTAATAATTGTACCTACTTTAATTGCTTTAGCATTTCCACATAAACATTCATAAGTATCTTTATCTATTTCTTTAAGCAATAATACTTCTACTTTAGCACCTGTTCCTTCTTTAATTCCAAATAAACGGGATGGATTAACTTTAGTGTTATTTCTTACTAAAACATCTCCTTTATTTAAGTAATTATAAATATCATAAAAATGTTCATCAGTATATGTTTTTGAATCTTTATGAACATGAAGCATTTTACATTCATCACGAACATGTGAAGGAGTTTGTGCAATTAATTCTTCAGGTAAATAATAATCAAATAAATTAATATCCATAATTAAAATCCTCTTTTATCCCCATATTTTCTTAATACTTCTTCTTTATATTCTTTAAATCTATCTTCTTTAATCGCTTGACGTGCACCTTCTACAATTGAAAGAAGGAATCTTGTATTATGAAGCGATAATAATCTTTTACCAAAAGCTTCATCACTAACATAAAGATGTCTTAAATATGCTTTAGTATAATGAGTACATGTATAGCAATCACATTCTTTATCAAGTGGTGTAAAATCTTCTCTATATTTTAAATTTTTAATATTTACTCTACCTTCATGAGTCATTAATGTTCCATGACGTGCAATTCGAGTAGGTAAAACACAATCCATCATATCAATACCTTTTTCAATACCAGTAAGGATATAATCTAAACTTCCAACCCCCATTAAATAACGAGGTTTATCTTTTGGAAGATAAGGAATTGCCATATCAATCATATCAAAGCAAACATCTTTTGGTTCTCCAATTGAAGTACCTCCAATTGAATATCCATCAAAATCCATTTTGACAAGTTCTTCAGCACACATTTTTCTTAAATCAGGATAAGCTCCACCTTGAACTATTCCAAATAATGCTTGATCTTCTCTTTTATGGACATCTTTTCCTCTTTTTGCCCATCTTAAAGTTCTTAATGTTGAATTTTTAGCGTATTCATATGTTGCAGGATAAGGAATACATTCATCAAATGACATGATAATATCTGCACCAATTTTTTCTTCAATTCCAATAACAATTTCAGGACTAAAGAAAATCTTATCGCCATTAAGATGAGACTTAAATGTGACGCCTTCTTCTTTAATATCTCGACTTTTAGCAAGTGAAAATACTTGGAAACCTCCACTATCTGTAAGCATTGGACCATTATAGTTCATAAACTTTTGAACTCCACCTGCTTTTGCAACAATATCTTCTCCAGGTCTTAAATGAAGATGATAAGTATTTGCTAAAACTACTTGGCTTCCTGCTTCTTTTAATTCTTCTGGAGATAATGTTTTAACAGTTGCTAAAGTACCAACTGGCATAAACATTGGAACTTCACAATCTCCATGAGGAGTATGTAATATTCCATATCTAGCATGAGTTTCTTTATCTTCATGCAATATTTCTAAATAAAAATCTTTTTTCTTTTCCATAACTCAAAAATTATACAAATTTACTCCTTCTTTTTAAAGTATTACCATTTAAAATCAGCATTTCTTTTAGCGTCTACCATCTTAGAGAAATTTCTATAATGCTTAATTCCCATAAATATAGCGTATCCAAATACATTAATAGATAATAATTCTCCAAGTAATACCCAGCCCCACATAACAAAATAGACCATTCCAGTCATATTAAAAGCACCATCTGTTCCAATACATGCAAGATAAATGATTAAAGGTACCATAAATGCATTAACAAAACATGGAATTAATCCTGTTAAAAATAACGATTTAATCTTTTTAGAAAACACAATCATTAATAAACATGAAATTAATGTTGCAAGCGTTCCTAAAGTAATATCATAAATCCCTGAACTTGAAATTAAATTAGCAAGTAAACATCCAATCGTTAATCCTAAAGTATAATGCGAATTAAAGAATACAAGTAACATTAAAAATTCACTGAATCTAAATTGCATATAAGAATAAGATAATCCTAAAAAATTACCTAAATATGTCAAAACTGCATATAATGCTGCAATTAAAGCATTCATTGCAATCGTTCTAATATTGAAAATTTCCTTCCAATAATTAGATTTATTTTTATTTTCGTTCATAAAAAAATCCTCCCCTGTTTTATTTTAAGAGTGGTTAGTCATGGGTAAAGTTAATTATTAACTTTTAAGACACTCTAGCTGAACGTTTAATATTAAATAATAAAATAATTCATATTTCAAGTATATTTAAAATAATGCATATTTTTCATTATTTTTAATTATTTAATCATATAAAAATACATATTACTTTAAAATCATAATCTTGGAAGAACTTTAAATTTTTATAATCAAAAATATCTAATTATTTTTATCTTTTACTTCCCATCTTCCTGTCTTATTAGATCCAACTCTTTCAATAACACCGTCTTCTTTTAATTCTTTAATATATCTTTGAGTATTTCTCATTGACATATCAATCATTTCTCCTATCTTTAAAGATGAATATTCAGGATATTGTTTAATTAACTTTAAAATTTGATCATATGTATTTTCTTTAGATTCCATTCTTGAAGAAATAAGCTTCATTGACATATTTTTTAAAGCATCATCTTTATACATATAGCATCCTTTTGTGACATATCCATATTTTTTAATAGAATATAAAGTATCTAAATCATTAGACATTTCAAGTTTAATGACAATCTTATCATCCTTACTTAATATATTAATATTAATAAATTCTTTAGGAGATGGTTCTAATTCATTAATAATAATATCGTTTATTGTTTTAATAACATTTAAATCATTAATACCTACTACTTCTTTAGATATTGGATCTACTCCAAGTAAAATAATTCCACCTTTAGAATTTAATAATCCATCAATAATATTGATTATTGATTTATCGTATTTTTCTTTTAAAATAACTTTCTTTTTATTTAAATATCTATTAATTTTTTCCATATTTATATTTTACATTTTATTGTGCATATTCGCAAGATTTATTATGCTAGAAATAATTTTTATTAAATTTAAAAATTTTTCTTGCATAAAATTAAAATGTAGTCTATTATTTTTATCATTAAAGCAAAGAAAGGAAGTAGTAATTAAAGGAACTATTCAGCGAGTTAATGTTGGTGTGAGGTTAACATAGAAGAATTTAATGAACGTGTCCTGGAGCAGATAGGATTAAAACCTATACGGGTTCGCCCGTTAAAGCGTCTGAGTTTAATTGAACTCATAGAGTACTTATTAAAGTGATTTAATAAGCAACTAAGGTGGCACCGCGAATTTATCGCCCTTAGACTATCGGTTTAAGGGCGTTTTTTTATAGAAAAATACTCTTAGCTTGAAAGTTTCTATTCAATTTAGGAGGTATTTATATGAAACTTAAAAATTATTTAACATTAGGAATTACATTATTAATGGGAGCAAGTCTTGCTTCATGTGGAACAAGTGCTAAAACACTTGATGAAATCAAATCTTCAGGTGAATTAATTATGGCAACTAATGCAACATTCCAACCATTTGAATATTTAGAAAATGGAGAATTTAAAGGAATTGATATCGATTTTGCTAAAGCTTACGCAGATTCAATTAACGTAAAATTAACAGTTAGTGATATTGATTTTGACGCTATTGTTCCTTCAATTCAAACATTCAAAGCAGACATTGGTATCGCTGGAATGACTGTTACAGAAACAAGAAAAAAAGTCGTTGATTTTACAGATTCTTATTATTCAGCAAGTCAAGTTGTTATTGTTAAAAAAGATTCAACTCTTGCAACTCTTGGAACTGATGATTTATTAAAAGCATTAGAAGGTAAAACAATTGGATGTCAAATTGGAACTACTGGAGAATCATACATCAATGGTAATGAAGAAATGGAATTTGCAGGTATTAAAAACGCTACTTGTAAAGGATATAAAGATGGAGTTTTAGCTACTAAAGATTTAGCAGCAGGAAATATTGATGCAGTTATTATTGATAGTGCTCCAGCAAGTTTATATGTTAAAGAATATCCAACTTGTGTTGTTGTCCCAAATGTTGTTTTAACTGAAGAAGAATACGCTATTGCAGTTGCAAAAGGAAATGATACTTTATTATCATCATTAAATGCTTTTATTAAAGAAAGTAAATCTAATGGTGTTTTAGATAGTATTATTAATGCTAATTATGGAGAATAATAATAAAGAATTAAATAAAGTAGAAGGTAACACTTCTACTTTAGACGTTAAAGAAAAAAAGAAAAAAGTAATGTCTAAATCTAAAAAGATCCATCTTATTATGGGATGTTCTATGTTTGGATTATTCATTCTTATTTTAATTATATTAGCAATTGTATTTAAAGATAATTTAGTAAGTCAATTAAAAGATAGTTTCCCTAATCCACAAAAAAATATTTTAAGTTTATTAAATGGACTTGGAACTACTATGTTAATTACAGTCTCTGCATTCTTAATGGGAGTTATATTAGGATTTATTACATGTTTAATTTTAAATATTAAAAATGATAATCCATGTGTTATTTTTATTCAAAACATCTTTAAAACATATGTTGCAATCTTTAGAGGCACTCCAATGGTTGTTCAATTATTAATTATTTATTTTATTGTACTTGGTCCATTACATGTTGATTCCTTAAGAGTTGCAATTATTGCTTTTGGATTAAATAGTGGAGCATATGTTTCTGAAATTATTAGAGGTGGAATCAACTCTGTCCCTAAAGGTCAAACTGAAGCTGGAAGATCTTTAGGACTTAATTACCCTCAAGTTATGGCAAGAATTATATTCCCTCAAGCTTTAAGAAACGCTCTTCCTTCTTTAGGAAATGAGTTAATTACATTAGTTAAAGAAACTTCAATTGTATCTTTCGTTGCAGTTGTTGATTTAACTAAAGCATTTCAATCTTTAGCAACTGCTACTTATAATTACACTACTGTTTATTTAGTAATGGGTGTTACTTACTTTGTAATTGTATATATTCTTACTAAATTATTATCACTTTTAGAAAGGAGATTAATGAAATATGCTAAACGTTAAAAATGTTACTGTTACCTTTGAAGATGATGGAAAAACTGTTTTAGATAATGTTAGTTTACATGTTTCTAAAGGTGAAGTTATCTCAATTATTGGACCATCTGGATCAGGTAAATCTACATTAATTAGATGTATGAATCATTTAGTAAAACCAACTTCAGGAGGAGTTTACTATAAAGATACTTTAATTACTGATAAAAATATTGATGAAGTTAGATCTCATATTGGAATGGTTTTCCAACAATTTGAATTGTTCCCTCATTTAACAGTTATGGAAAATATGATTTTAGCACCTGTAATGCTAAAAAAGATGAAAAAAGATGAAGCTAAAAAAAGAGCACTTGAATTACTTCAAAGAGTTAATCTTGAAGATAAAGCAGATGCATATCCTGGAACATTATCAGGAGGCCAAAAGCAAAGAATTGCAATTGTTAGAAGCTTAATTCTTAATCCTGAAATTATGTTATTTGATGAACCAACTTCAGCTTTAGATCCTGAAATGGTTAAAGAAGTATTAGATGTTATTAAAGAACTTGCAGAAACTGGAATGACAATTTGTGTTGTTACTCATGAACTTGGATTTGCAAAACAAGTTTCTACAAGAGTTATCTTCGTTGATGATAAAAAAATCGTTGAAGAAGGAACTCCAGAAGAAATATTTGATCATCCAAAATCTCCTCGTCTTCAAGATTTCTTATCAACTTGTGAAGCTTTCCATATCTAACTTAAAAGAGTTGTTTTTCTATTAATTTAGAATAAAACAACTCTTTTTAATATTTATTAT
>CAVKAB010000002.1:0-24154 GCA_963653985.1 Bacteroidaceae bacterium | reverse complement strand
TCTTTTTTAAACTCCATTAGAATGCCTTACCATCACTACCGAATTCTTTAATTTTTTCTTTAACGATAGCGACCATAGCTTCATATCCAGGTTTTAATAATTTTCTTGGATCATAGCCTTTGCCTTCTAAATCTTTGCCTGCTTCAATATATTTTCTTGTAGCAGCAGCGAATTGAAGTTGTAATTCAGTATTAACATTAATTTTTGAAACACCTAATGAAATTGCTTTTGCAATTTGATCAGCAGGAATACCTGTTCCACCATGTAAAACAAGTGGTTTACCATTTGTAGCGTCTTGGATTTCTCCTAATCTTTCAAAATTTAAGCCTTTCCAGTTTGCTGGATAAATACCATGAATATTACCGATACCAGCAGCTAAGAAATCAACACCTAAATCTGCAATTGTTTTACATTCTTTTGGATCAGCTAATTCACCATTTGATGTAACACCATCTTCAGTTCCACCGATTCCACCGACTTCACATTCAATACTTCTTCCTAATGAATGAGCAAGACCGATTAATTCTTTTGATTTTTCTAAATTTTCTTCAAATGGATAGTGTGAACCATCAAACATAATAGATGTAAAGCCAGCATCTAAACAAGCTTTAGCACCTTCATATGTACCATGATCTAAATGTAAAGCAACAGGAACTGTAATTCCTAAATAATCATGAATTCCTTTAACCATTGCAACAACATTCTTAAAGCCACACATATATTTTCCTGCACCTTCAGAAACACCTAAAATAACAGGTGATTTCATTTCTTCAGCAGCAGTTAAAATAGCTTTAATCCATTCCATATTATTGATGTTGAAAGCACCAATAGCATAATGGCCTTCATGAGCTTTATTAATCATTTCAGCAGCATTTACTAACATAAATATTTCCTCCTAACTTTATATGAATAATAAAAATTTATTATTAGTCTAAATTAATAATCAGAACCATCAGATGAATCACCATTTAAAGCGTCTTCATCATCGTCTTCTTTACTTTCTTCTTCGTCTTCATCATCGCCTAAATCATCGCTTGATCCATCACTTGCTTCTTCAGCATCATAAAGGCTTTGCATATCAACTTTGATTTCATCGTATTTTCTTCTACTTCTTAAATCAACCATGTTGTTCTTTAAAACAGCAAAACGTCCATCTAAATTTAATGAAGTGAAAAGATCTGCAATTAAATCTCCTCTTTCATCTTCAGGAATTTCTTGTAATTTACAAACTTCTTCAAATAAATCTTTAAAAGAAATTTCACCTTCTGAATCAGATAAAATTCCAAATGCACAATCTGCCATTGAACAATTCTTATAATCTTTTTCCATAACTACCTCAATTTACTTTTTAATTATACTTTAAACTTATACTAATTTCTATAATTATAATCTATTAAAACATTCTTCTTTTCCAAGAATTTTTACAAGATTATGCATTTCAATACCATGACTATGACCAGTTAATGCAAGTCTAATTGGCATAAAGATATCTTTTCCTTTTAATCCTGTTTCAGTTTTAATTTCATTAAAAATATTTTTAATAGATTCTTGTGAAATTTCGCTAACATTCATTAATTTATTTTTAAATAATTCTTTTACTTTTAATGAACTTTCTTTATTTAAAATTTCGCTTTCTTCTTCACTTAATTCAGTGTTTTTAATCAAAATTTCGTTTAATAAATCAACAATTTGAGCACCATATTGAATTTCATTTTTAAATAATAAAGAAATTTCTTTTTTATCTAATGAATCATTTAATTCAACTTTATCCATAAATGGTTTTATAAATTCAAAATATTTATCATCATCTAAATTTCTAATATAATGAGAATTAATCCATAATAAACGTTTTGAATCAAACATAGCTGGAGATTTTGATAAACGTGAAGGATCAAAAGATGCAATTGCTTCTTCTTTTGAAATAATTTCTCTACCTTCAGCATCTGTATATCCAAGTAAGAATAAGAAATTTAATACAGCTTCTGGAATATATCCAAGTTCTTTATATTGGGACATAAATTGTAAGATATTATGGTCTCTTTTTGATAATTTCTTACCATTTGGATTAATAATAATAGTCATATGTCCGAATTTAGGAGCTTCCCATCCAAAATATTCATAAATTTGAAGTTGTTTTGGAGTATTTGATAAATGTTCTTCACCTCTTAAAACATGTGTGATTTCCATTAAATGATCATCAACAACAACTGCAAAGTTATATGTAGGAATACCATTTGATTTCATAATAATGAAATCACCAATATCATCACTATTAAATGAAACTTCGCCTCTAACTAAATCATTGAACTTTAATTCGTGATTTGCAGGCATTTTTAATCTAATGGATGGTTTTCTACCTTCTTTAATATATGCTTCTTTTTCTTCTTTTGTTAAAGATAAAGAGTGTCTATCGTATTTAAAAGATTTAACTCCACGTGAGAGTTGTTCTTCTTTCATTGCTTCTAATTCTTCACTTGTATCAAAACATTCATAAGCATAACCTTTTTCTACAAGTTCATCACAATATTTTTTATAAATATCAAGTTTCTCCATTTGACGATATGGAGCATATTTTGGATTAGGATTTTCAGTTGATTCATCTGGAACAATTCCAAGCCAAATTAAATCATGGAGTTGTTCAACTTCTGCACCTTCAATATTTCTTTCAATATCAGTATCTTCAATTCTGAAAACGAAATCACCATCAAACTTTTTTGCGTATAAATAATTAAATAAAGCACTTCTAGCTCCACCAATATGTAAATAACCAGTTGGAGATGGTGCATATCTTACTCTAATTTTCTTTTCCATAAGTTTTCTCCTTCAATAAACAAGTTGCGTAACTTTCAATTGCTAAATTCATACCAACTTCCCCAATTCCTTCATTAGTTCCAGCTTTTATTGAAACTAAATTTATATTAATTTCTAATCTAGAAGAAATTGTTTCTTTCATTTTTAAAATATAATCTTTTAATTTTGGAGCTTCACAACTAATAAATATATCAATATATTCAATTTCTAAATCTCTATCTTTTAACATTTCTTTTACTTTTTCTAAAAAATAAATTGAAGATATATCTTTATATTTATTATCAGTATCTGGAAATATTTTTCCAATATCGCCTTCATTCATCGCGCCAATTAAAGCGTCTACTAATGAATGAATGACAACATCTCCATCACTATGAGCAAGCAATCCTTTTGAATAAGGAATATTTACTCCACCTAAGACTAGTTTTCTATTTTCTACTAATTTATGTATATCTTTAGCAAATCCAATTCTCATAACTAAACATTAAATCTAAAGAAGAAGATATCTCCATCTTTAGCAACGTAATCTTTTCCTTCGATTCTAATTTTACCATTGTCTTTTAAAGCTTGTTCACTCTTAAATTCTTCAATATCTTTGAAGTTATAAGTTTCTGCTCTAATAAAACCTTTTTTAAAATCTGTGTGAATAATACCTGCACAATCTGGAGCAAGCATACCATTTTTAAATGTCCAAGCTCTAACTTCATCACTTCCAACAGTAAAGAAAGTTGATAAATTTAATAACTTATATGAAGCGTGAATTAATTGATCAAGTCCACTACATGAAGCACCAATTTCTTTTAAGAAATCTTCCTTTTCTTCTTTACTATATTGAGAAAGTTCAGCTTCAATTTCGCAACTTACAGGAATAACATCAGCATGTTCTTTACTTGCATATTCCTTTAAAGCTTTAACATATTTATCACTATCAGGATCTTTTAATGAATCTTCACTAACATTTGCAACATAAATAATAGGTTTTGCAGTTAAGAATGAAAAATTCTTTAATAATTTGTTTTCTTCTTCACTTAATTCTAATGTTCTAATAGCTTTTTCATCTTCTAAACATTTTTTAACTTTAGTTAATAAACTAACTTCAGTCATACTATCTTTATCTTTTTGAATTCTTGCTTTATTTTCAATTTTTCCAAGTCTATTATTGCATGTATCTAAATCAGCTAAGATAAGTTCTAAATTAATAATTTGAGCATCTCTTACTGGATCAATACTATTTTCTACGTGAATAATTTCATTATTATCAAAGCATCTTACAACTTCAATAATTGCATCACATTCTCTAATATTTGCTAAGAATTGGTTACCTAATCCTTCACCTTTACTAGCACCTTTAACTAAACCTGCAATATCAAAAAATTCAAATGTTGTATATATAGTTTTCTTTGGTTTAAATATATCTACTAAAAAATCAACTCTTGTATCAGGAACCATAACAACACCAACATTTGGGTTGATTGTTGCGAATGGATAGTTTGCGGCTTCTACTTTACTATTTGTAATTGCATTAAATAACGTTGACTTACCAACATTTGGTAATCCAACAATACCAGCTTTTAATCCCATTTTTTATTCTCCTCAAAATCGTATATATTATATACACTTTTAAGCAAAAAATCATTAAAAGTATCGTATTTTTTCACTCTTAATGATGAAGTTCTTTATTTATATCAATTTTTCTAATTTTAAAAATTAAAAATACACTAGAAATAAAAGATAAAAAAATAATAATTGAAAGTAAAAGTAAAATTGAAAACTTATTCATTATTAAAATCGCGCTACCACCAATCATTTTGTTAATAATTAGAGAAATCAAAATATTACCAATTATTAATGAAAATATTGCAAAAATTAAGCTTATTAATCCAATAAATAAATTTGAATAAAAGGAATTTCTAAAAATTTCATAATTATTAAATCCAAGTAATATTAAAATTGCGCTCTCTTTTTTAGATTTTATAAATTTAATATAACTTGTGATTGTTAATAAAATAATACAAGAAATCAAAGAAAATACACTAAAAACACTTAAAACTAAAGAAATAATATTAAGTGATTCATTTAAAGAATTTTCTATCTCTAAAAGTGGTGCTACTAAATTATAATTTGAATTTATTTCATTAAACTTTTTAATTGTATCTTCACTTATTTTATCATTTAAAAAGAAAGTTATATTGGAAACATTTAAATTAATTGGAGAGACATTAAATAAATCGCGATATAAAGCGATTGAAAAATATCCATCTTGATAAAGCACATTTTTTGATTCATTAGTAATTCCACTTATTCTAAATGAAATAATATTAAAATCTCCATTAATTTTATTATCTTCTTTTGTTAATTTAGTAAACGTACCTAAATAGATTTCATCACCAATTTTAAAATTAAATTTATCTGCAATTCCTTTTGATATTGCTATATTTTTATAATTTTGAGGATATTTCCCATTAATTTCACTTGATAAATTACTACTTAAAGTAACTTTAGATTTATCACTAATTAGATAATTTCCTCTTAAAAAATTATCATTATCATTTAAATAATAGTAATCTTCATATTCTATTTTATTTTCTTTATCAATTATTTTTTCAAGTTCAGAACTTGAAGATGAAATAAAAGTAGGCTTAGAAAATCCTGCCATTATTGATCCATAATTAATATATCCATAATCCGTAGAATAGTAATAAGAATTTATATCAAAATTCTCTTCAATAATCTTTAAATCGCTTTCTGTTAATCCGCTAGAAACATTATGCATTAGAGCAATTTTTTCATCACTTCTAAAAGATGAATCAAAACTTAATTCATTAAATAATCCAGAAAGTGATATTTTTTTAAGCAAATCTACCTTGTTTTCACTTTTTAAATAATATAATTTCTTTAAATCCCATGGATATTCAGTTTCTTTATATATTTCTAAAGTGGATGGAAATCTCATTAAATCTTCAAGTAAATACTCATTATAAAATAGTTTTGGAGAATAAATTGTGTTCGAACTTGCTTGAGTAATTCCAATTAAATCAATAATTAATTCATCATCATAAGTCCAATAATCATTTTCTACCCTTAAAACAATATATGGATTATAGTTAAAAATAAAATCACTTAAGGCTTGGTAAGTGCTTTTAATTCTTAAATTAGATGTAATTTCAATCATTGATTCATTATCAATCCCTAAAATAATAGAATTAGATGAATAATTTTCAATTTTATTAAATGTTTTTAAACTATTAACGTTTCTAATATAGGTATAATTAATAAAATTATTCATATTTAATTTAGGGATTTTTACTAAAGAATTAAACTGGTTTTCGATGTAGCAAGCATTTTCTTCTACAAAAAAATTATTAAAATCGTTTAAATAAAAACATCCAATTTCATCAATTCCATCATAAGTTTTATAAATATTAATTAAATCATCTTTACTTGCACCATAATAATCTTTAATTTCACTACTACTTTTAGATTCTAAAATTAATGAATTTTCTCCACATAATGAGGAAAATGAATTAATAATTAAATTCCCTATTTCTTGATTGATTGTTAAAGTTAAACCAAATAAAAATAAAGAAATAGAACACATTGAAATAATAAAAGCATTCATTTTCTTATTACTTTTAAACGATTCTTTAAATCTATTAAAAATAAATTTTAAAGATAAAGTATATTTTCTTTTGTATTTATTTTTAAAATTTAACACCATAAATTTAGGATTATGCTCGTTAATGATATTTTTATATTCTATTTTTTGATTATTAAAATATAAAATGTTTGATCCAAAAAGATTTGAAAAATATTCATCATGAGTAACTACAATAACTAAAATATCTTGGGAAATTGACTTTAAAATTTTAAAAATTTTCTTCGAATTTTTAAAATCTAAAGCACCTGTTGGTTCATCAGCAAGCAAAATCTTTGGACTTTTAACTAAGCTTCTTGCAAGAGCAACTCTTTGTTTTTCACCTCCACTTAACTTAGATACTAAAGTATCTTTTAATTTTGTAAGTCCAAGTCTATTTAATATTTCATATAATTTATAATCTTTTTCTTTCTTTGAAATATCTAAAGTATTTAAAGTAATCAAAATATTATTTGAAACAGTATCGTTTTCAAAAATATTAAAAGATTGGAAAATAAATCCAATGTCATCCATTCTAAATTTTGATAATTTAGAATTAGATAAACTCTTTAAAGAAATATTATTAATTAATATTTCGCCTTCATAATTTCTATCTAATCCCGAAATCATATTTAAAATAGTAGATTTTCCACTTCCAGAATTACCTTTAATTAAATAAAAACCTTTATCTTTAAACTTAAAATTAAAATCTTTAAATAAAATACGATCATATTTTTTAGATACATTTTTAAATTCAATCATTCTTCTTTTAACTCCTTATAAATTGAGATATTCCTAAAATGTTTAGAAATAAATATAGAAATAATTAATATTATTAAAATCGAAATTAAAAATATAATGGAAATGTATGAAAAATTTAAAGTAATATTAAAATCTAATAAATATTTAGATTCAATTAATGCATTAATTTTTTTAATAAAAATATTATTTAATAAGAAACTTATTAAAAAAGATATCAAAAATGTTATCAAATCTTTTATAAAATACGGAAAAATCATTCTTTTTTTATTAAATCCTAAAGAAAATAGAATTGCTAAATCTCTTTTAGATGATGAAATTATTGAAATATTAATAAAAATTAGAAGAATAATTGACGTTAAAAATATAATTGCATTAAACATTAAAAGTGCTAAATCTAAAGATTCCATAATACTTAAAAATGATTGAGACATCACATAAGCTTCATTTTGAATTTCAAAATTATTTTCTTTTAATTTCTTTTGAAAATCTTTAGATGTTATTTTATTAACGTCATCACTAAATAAATAATAAGAATAACTATCTAATTCTTCATTATTTGATGAATAATCATATAAATTTATTAAATTTAATTGATTATCTAATAATTTTGATAAATTAAATGCTGGTGTTTTTTGTAATAAATTAAATAAATATTCGTAATTATAATAGATTTTTGGAGTATTTAAAAAAGGGAATTCATTATAAATTTCTTTAACAATAAAATTTAATCTTAAATCTATCTCTTCTTTAAAAATATCTTTTTCATCGTTAAGATAAAAACTATAAGTTTTTTTAATTAAAACTTCTATTTCGTCATTTATATTTAAATTATATTTATTTTTAAATTCATTATTTATTACTACTTCGTTTTCAATTAAATCATCATTTATTGAAGGGTAGAAGGTTACATTTTTATAATTATCTTCATTAATATATAAGGTATTTTGATTTAAAAAATAAGATAAATTGGGGTTTAATGAATATTCAATATTTTCCTCATTTAATAATTCAAAAATTTCTTCATTTTTTGGTTTTTCTTTTTTAACTACTTTTAAATATGAGTTATTATTAGATTCAATAATTTTAGACGCTATGAAAACATCATTAGAATAATATTTATTGATAACTGATGATGAATAAGTATTGAAAGAAGTTTTAAAGCAAACACTAAAAATTAAAAATGTATAAGAAAAAACTAAAGAAATCAAAGAGAAAAAAGACATTTTAAGATTAGAATATATTATCTTTTTTGCTAATAATTTGATATTTTCTTTAATTTTTATTTTTTTATCGCAAAACTCAATAATTTGATTTTCATTGTCAGAAAGATTAGATTCAATAATTTTTCCATCTTCTAATCTAATAAAATAAGAATTATATTTGCTTAAAAATTCTTCATTGTGTGTTACTACAATTACTAATTTTTCTTTACTGATTTCATATAAATCATCCATTAATAAATCACTGTTCTTGTTATCTAATGCTCCAGTTGGTTCATCTGCAAAAATAATTTCAGGATCTTTTATTAACGCTCTAATTAAGGCACATCTTTGCTTTTCTCCACCTGATAAATTATAAATTTTATTGTTTTTAACAGTATTTAAATTATATTTATCAATTAATTCATCAATTTTAGACTTATCGTTACTCACTAATTCCAAATTTTCTTTTAAAGTATAATCTTTAAACAAATTAAAATCTTGAAATAAAACTCCAATACTTGAATAATAATTTTCTAAATCAAATTTTGATTCATTGATATTTTTATCTTTAAATTTAACTAATCCACTTGTAGGTTTTAAAAATCCTTCCATTATAGAAAGTAAAGAAGATTTACCACTTCCAGATTTTCCCACAATAAAAACAAGTCCTGAACTTGGAAATTTAATACTTATATTATCTAAAATAGTTTTAAATTTATTATCTTTTATCTTATATTTTAAATTTAAATTTTTAACTTCGATCACAAAATACACCCTCTATATATCAAGATGTAAGCAAAATTAAAAATTATCCAAAAATTTTATAAATAATGAAAAAAGTTGCTAACTTAATAGCAACTTTTATGTTTAGAAATATAAATCTCTAATGTCTAAGAATCTTGCGTAATCTTCTACAAAAGATTTAAACCCATTTTCATTTCTGTATGAATTCGTTTCTTCGGAAGAATGATTACGAAAGATGACTTTCTTAATTTTTTTAATCATTCTATTCTCCTTATATCTTTTGACACATATGTTTTGGGCTTAACATATCTCAAAAGAGTATTAAAGTATAGTTTCAAAACGAATTCTTGTCAAGTATTTTTTTAAAATTAATCAGCTAATGTTCCCATTGGATCCCAAGGTGCTAAAACTTTAGGTTCTTCTTTTAAAGCATTGAGTTCAATTTCTGATAAATATTTTTTCTTAATAACTGCTTGATAAACAAAATGATCAAACCAAGTATTACTCATAACATAGTATCCTTGATTACCAACATCTTTACCCCATGAATTTTCAATTTTCCATCTATTGATTAAATCACCTTTTAAGTTATAACCAGTAATACACATAGCATGGTTCATAACTGAAGCATGGAAATCAAGCATTGCAGCTTTATCAAATGTAACATCAAATCCAAATGGAGTTACATAATCAATTGATTGATCATCCCAAACACCACTTGTTCTATTACGATAGAATCCAACATCACTACCAAACCAAACGATACTATTATCATCAAGTTGAGCTTTAATTAATTCTTTCATTCTATCCATTGGAACATTTAAATGTTTAATATCATCACCATCTAAACAATTATTTAAATAAGCAATTGTATAAGTTTTAAAGAATGGCTTATCTTTAGTAGGACTATTAATTAATGAAACATATTCATCAATTTCACTACCAATATATTTATCAAAGAATGATTTTGGAGTTAAATCTTTATCAATATGGTATTCATTCTTTTCATCAGTATATTCAAAATCAAAACTAACTGGAGGTAATCCAAAAGCATTTGTTAATAAATTAAAGATTTTTTGCATATAACTATCTTTAATTTCTTTAATTTTTGAATAATCTTTTGTATTTAATGATTTTACTTCAAATGCAAATTGTCTAATTAAATTGTTAATTAAGAAATTACTTTCTTGAGTTGCACTTGATTGGAATGTTTCATTGAAGTTATTTTTTGGCATAACACCATATTTTTTAACAACATTCTTGAACATATCCCATTGTCCACCATCACTGACAGCACCTTGAAGAACGTGCATTAAAACTCTTTCATCTGGTTCATTATCGATTAAATCAGCAATAGAAGATAATGCATAATTACATTTTTCAAGTTTATCGTATAAAGCAACAAAGTTTTGTGATAATTCAAAATCTTTTAAATTTAACTTCTTAGCAACAATTTCTCTTAAAACATTAAGTCCAGCAAAAATCCAGCATCTACCACTTTGTTTTTGATTACAAACTGGTAATGTTTTGACTTCATGTGAGAATGTGAAAATTGTATTTTCTTCATTGTTATTTTCGTAAACTACTGTAGAAATTGCATTTTTACTTAACGCATGTCTTACAATTTTATTTACTTTATTTGATTCATAATTTTCTTTAAAATTTGATTTTTCAATATTTAAAGCAAATTCATTTTTATTAATATTTTTCATGTATTTCCTTCTTTCTTATTATTTTAATAATTCTTCAACAATTAATTTACTTGCAACAAGTGGATCAACCTTACCTTTATTTTTCTTCATAAGTAAACCCATAACAAATCCTTGAGCACGTGTTTTACCATTTTTAAAATCATCTGGTAAAGTTGGATTAGCTTTGATAATTTCTTGAATATCATTTCTAATTTGACTTTCATCATTAATTAAAGTTGCACCCATTTCTTCTTTTAAAACAAGTGGAGATTTATTAGTTTCAATCATCTTAGTAAAGATATCTTTACCTTGTTTTGAGTTAATCTTTTTATTTACTAAAAGTTCAACTAAATCTGCTAAATCTTTAGGTGTAACTTTAAAATCTTTAATAGATAATTCATTTTTATTTAAATATCCTAAAACTTCAGAAATAATAAAGTTAGCTAAAGCTTGATAAGAAGATGAATTCTTACAAACCTCATCATAATAATCAGCAAGTTCAACACTTGAAAGTAAAATCTTAGTATCAACTTTATTTAATCCATAATCTTTCATGAATCTTTCAAGTTTAGCATCATATAATTCGTTTGAAGTTTCAATTGCGTGATTAACAAATTCATCTGATAAATGAACAACTGGAATATTTCCTTCAGTAAAATATTTATAGTCAACAGCATCAGTTTTAACTCTCATTAAGATAGTTTCTTTTTTAGCTTCATCCCATCTTCTAGTTTCTTGAGCAATCTCTTTACCACTAAGTAACATTGAAGATTGTCTTCCAATTTCAAAATCAATTGCAGCTTCAATGTTTGCAGTTGAGTTTAAGTTTTTGACCTCAACTTTTGTACCAAATTTTTCACTTCCATAAGGACGTAAAGAAATGTTAACGTCGCATCTTAAAGAACCATTTTCCATTTTACCATCACTAACATTTAAATAAGTGACAATTTCTCTAATTTTTTCAACATATTTTCTAGCTTCTTCACCAGTTCTTAATGCAGGACGAGAAACAATTTCAACAAGTGGAATACCAGCTCTATTGTAATCAAGTAATGTATAATCAGCAAAATGGTGTTGCATACATGTATCTTCTTCCATGTGTAATCTTTCAATTGGAATTTGACGTTTTTTATCATCAATTTCAATTTCTAAATATCCATCACTTCCAATAGGGAATTCTTGTTGAGTAATTTGATATCCTTTTGGTAAATCACTATAGAAATAATTTTTTCTATCAAATTGTAAATTGTGATCTATTCTCATATGTAATGCATTACATACTCTAATTGCGTTAATAACACCTTGTTTATTTAAACGAGGTAAACTTCCAGGATATGCTAAATCAAGATAAGTTGTATTTGTGTTTGGTTCACTTCCAAATTTAATCGGAGCATATGAAAACATTTTTGTATGAGTTTTCATTTCAACGTGGATTTCAAGTCCAATAACAGCTTCAAAATTCATTATTTAGCCTCCTTTAAAGATAAAACTGAGAAATTTTTCATTCCAATAATATCTTCACAATCTTTAGCAATTTCTAAACATTTTTTATCTTCAAATTGTAAAGATGTAATATTTAAACCAAATGGTAAGTTATCTTTAACTCCAAGAGGGATTGTAATAGATGGATATCCTCCAAAATTACCAATACCTAAATAGTTATCTGCAATTAAATATTCATTATTTAATCTATCAGCATCACCACTTACAACTTGAGGTGCAACTGAAGGTGAAGCAGGTGCAATAAATGCATCATATTCACTTAAAATTTCATTAAATTTATTAACGATTAAATGTCTAACTTTCTTTGCTCTTAAATAAGTATCTTCTTGATTTTCTCTCATTAAGGCAAAACTTCCTAAAACGAATCTTCTTTTGATTAATTCTCCAAAGCCTTCATTTCTAGTGTTAAACATAACTTCTTGATATGTTTTTCCTTCCTTTCTATTACCAAATTTAATACCATCTAAATTAGCATTATTACTTGTAGCTTCAGCACTTGAAATAATAATATAAGCAGGGTAAATTGCCTTTAAAATCTTCTCATCAACTGAAACAACTTCAATTTGATTACCTTCTTCTTTAAGTTTATTAATTAATTTATCAAATTCTTCATTAATTTTTGGATCAGTAATTGAATCACAAATTTCTTTAATTAATGCAATTTTATGTGTTTTCTTTTCAAGTGGTAATACACTATTTCTTGGTTTTAAGGATGATGTATAGTCATTTTCATCATATTTATTTAATAAATCAAATGAAATAGCAGCATCTTCGACTGAACGAGTAAAATATGCAACATGATCTAAAGAAACTGAGAATGGATATAATCCAAATCTTGAAATTAATCCATAAGTAGGTTTAAATCCAACAGCACCAACATTACTTGCAGGTTTTCTAACACTATCACCAGTATCACTACCTAATGCAAAAGGGACATAAGGAGCACTAATTGCAATAGCGCTTCCTGAACTTGATCCGCCAACACGGTGATTTAAAGTTTCATCAAATGGATTATATTGTGTTCCTTTATGTCCACTAGTACCACTTCCACCCATTGCAAGTTCATCTAAAGTTGATTTAGCAACCATAACTGCTTTATGTTCTTTTAAAATTCTAACAACTTCAGCATCAAAAAGAGGATAATATCCTTTTAAAATATTACTTCCACCAGTGGATTCAATATCTTTTGTAGAGAAATTATCTTTACAAACATATGGAATTCCAAAAAATAAATTATCACTAGGGACTTCTTCTTTATCTAATTCATATGCTTCTTTTAAAGCTTCTTCTTCATTAATAAATTCAAATGCATTGAATTTATCATTTTTAATTCTTTCAAGTGATTCTTTAACTAAATCAGAAACTTTTACTTCTTTATTAACTAAAGCTTCATGAATTTCTACTATTGTTTTATCTAATATACTCATAACTAACCTACAACCTTTGGAAGTTTAATTTGACCATCCTTAACTTCTTTAGCATTTTTAAGCATTTCTTCTTTAGTAAGAATTTCTTCTCCTTCTGTATCATCTCTTAAAAGGTCAAATGATTCATCTTTATATGGAAAAGACATTGGAGAAATTTCATCAATTCCTTCAATATCATCCATTAATTTTAATTGAGATAATATGATATCAAATTCATCAAGTAATGTATCATATTCTTCATCTTTCATATCAAAAAGTAATCTATTTGCACAATCTTTAAGTACTTCTTTATTAACTTCTTTCATTGCTATTCCTCCTTTAAAATATCTTTCAATTCACTTTCAGTAATTATTTTAACATTAAATTGCTTTGCTTTCTCTAATTTTGAACCAGGATTTTCACCCATAATCAAATAATTTGTATTTTTAGAAACACTTGAAGAACATTTTGCACCCTTACTTTCAAGTAAATCAGTTAATTCTTTTCGGTCAAAATCATCAAATGATCCAGTAATTACACATCTTTTATTATAAAAGAAATTCTCTTCATTAATATTATCATTTCCAAGATAAATCATATTAACATCAACCGATTTTAAATTATTAATTAATTCAATATTTTTTGGATCTGCAAAATAATTTACTAAAGATGCACTACTTTTTTCTCCAATATCATCAATTAATTTTAAATCTTCTTCTTTTTGTTCCATTAAATTTTGTAAAGTTTTAAATCTAATCGCTAATGTTTTAGCAGTTTTTTCACCAATTTCTTTAATACCAAGTCCAAATAATAATCTTTCTAAACTTCTAGTTTTAGATAAATTAATATTATCAATTAAATTATTGAAAGATTTATTACTCCATCCATCAAGATTTAAAATTTCATCTTCATATTTATATAAATTATAAATAGAGAATATATCACTTAAATATCCTTGATTATAAAGTTGTTCACAAATTTTATCGCCCATTCCTTCAATATTCATTGCATTTTTACTTGCAAAATGAATTAAACTTTCTACCTTTCTTGAAGGGCAAGATGTATTAAGACAAAAATGCATTGCATCAATTTTTGTTAATGGTTCTCCACAAATTGGACAATTTGTAATCATTTCAAATGGTTTTTCGCTTCCAGTTCTTTTTTCTTTTAAGCTTCTAACAACTTCAGGAATAACATCTCCTGCTTTTCTTAAAATTACATAATCTCCAATTCTTAAATCTTTTTCATTAACATAATCTTCATTATGAAGCGTTGCTCTTGAAACTATGCTTCCTGCAACTCTAACTGGATCTAAACAAGCATTAGGAGTAATTTTTCCAGTTCTTCCTACTGTAAAAATAATATCATTTAATTTAGTAGGAACTTCTTCGGGAGGGAATTTATATGCTACCGCCCATTTTGGAGTTTTAGCAGTATATCCTAAAATATCATAATATTTAAAATCATTAACTTTTAAAACAATTCCATCAATATCGTAAGGAAGTGAACTTCTTTTTTCTGTGTATTCATCAACATAAGCTAAAATCTCATCAATTCCTTTAACAACTCTTCTTTCAGGATTAACCTTAAATCCAAGTTCAAATAATTTATCAATAGAATCGCTATGTTTTGTAAATCCTTTATGGATTGCATCCGTAAAATAATACCACCATCCATCAAGCTTTCTTTCTTTTGCAACTTTACTATCTAAATTTCTAATGCTTCCGGCAGCTGCATTTCTTGCATTAGCAAGTAAAGGTTCTCCATTCTCACTTCTTTTTTTATTTAATTCTTCTAAAGAAGCCTTTGACATATAGATTTCTCCTCTAACTTCAAGTCTACCTGGATAATCTACACGAGTTGGAATATTTTTAATTGTTAAGACATTACTTGTAACATCTTCTCCAGTAATTCCATCTCCTCTAGTTGCACAATATTTTAAAATTCCATCTTCATAAACTAAAGAACAAGCAAGTCCATCAATTTTCATTTCAGCACTAAATTCAACATCTTTAGTGCCAAGTTGTTCATAAACTTTATTTACCCATTCAACTAATTCTTCTTTATTGAAAACATCCGCTAAAGAATACATTCTAAATTTATGTTCAATCTTATTAAAACCTTTTAAGACAACTCCACCAACTCTTTGAGATAATGAATTTCTTGTGATAAGTTCAGGAAATTCTTTTTCTAGCATTAAAAGTTCATCCATTCCTTTATCATAAATTGCATCATCTACTGATGGATTATCTAATACATAATATTCATATGCATATCTTTCTAATTCTTTAGTTAATTCTTCATATCTTTTTTTAGCGTCTAAAAATTCCATATTACTACCTACTTTTTAGTTAAAAATTTATGAGAACCTGACATCTTTTTGATGCCAAAATTCTTAAAATCAACAACAATAATATCCCCATGAACTTCTTTTACAACCCCATCTCCAAAAGCTTTATGAGTTAATTCATCACCAACTTTCCAACTTGTTCCTTGGGTTTCTCCAAATACTGGGACATCTTTTTTTCTTTCTAAAATATCATCATTTGGTGAAGTCGTTCTTAATCCTCCGCTTGGAGTAAATGAATAAACATTACTTGATGCACGATTTTGTGTAACTTGAGCATCTCTTTTTGCAACAAGTCCTGCTTGAGAAATAAATTGGCTTGGTTCGCCATTTTTACCTAATGTATAACTAAAATCATTATTATAAGTAATTAATAATTCTTTTTTTGCTCTAGTAAATGCAACATATGCAAGTCTTCTTTCTTCTTCAAGCTGTTTGTCTGAATTTCCATCTAATAAGCTTCTAGCATTAGGGAATACTCCTTCCATAAATCCAACTACAAATACATAATCAAATTCTAACCCTTTAGCAGTATGAACTGTCATTAAATTAACTTGAGGAATTTCAGAATCTAATTCATCTTGACTTGTAAATAAAGTAACATTTTGTAAATATTCATCAAAAGTTGAATCTGGATTAGTTTGTAAATAACTTCTAATATCATCAATTAATGATTTAACGTTTTCAATTCTATCATCACCACTTTCTTCATCTTCTGCTAAATAATCATAATATCCAATATCTTCTAAGAAATCTTGAAGGACTTCACTATACATTTCATATCCTTCTTTTAATCTATCTTTACATCTATCGAATTCTTTTAACATTTCTTCAAGTTTTAATAAAGTAGCAGTACCAACCTTCGTGATATGAGAATTAATTTCACTAACATAATTATAATAAGATAAATTATGTTCTTTAGCTTCTTCCTTGATAATATCTAATGTTTTTTCACCAATCTTTCTTCTTGGAACATTAATAATACGATCAAAAGAGACATTATCTAAAGGATTAATCATTAAATTAAAATATGCTAAAGCATCTTTAACTTCCTTACGTTCATAGAATTTAACACCACTATAAACTCGATAAGGTATTTTTTCTTTAACTAATTCTTTTTCAAATAATCTTGATAAATATCCACTTCGATATAAAATTGCACATTGATTATAATTTACATCTCTTTTTTCATGTAAACTTTTTATTCTTTTAATAACTTCTCTTGCTTCAATTTCAGAATTATAAAATGATAAAACTTGAACTTCTTTACCTTTTTCGCCATTAGTAAATAAATCTTTTTTAATTCTTTCTTCATTACATGAAATTAATTCATTAGAATGATCAAGAATATTTTGAGTAGAACGGTAATTTTCGTTTAAAATTACTGTTTTTGCTCCTACAAAATAATTATTAAAATCTAAAATAAGTTTTTGTTTTGCGCCTCTCCAAGTATAAATTGTTTGATCAGGATCTCCAACGACAAATACTCCTGTTTCATCACCACATAAAAGGGTTAAAAGTTTGAATTGTAATTCATTTGTGTCTTGAAATTCATCGACTAAAATTTCTTTAAATCTTTTATTGTATTTAGCTTTAATTTCAGGGAATTCTTTTAAAATAATAGTAGTATAAATTAATAAATCATCAAAATCTAAAGAAAATTGAGCATTTTTCTTTTTCTCATATTCCATGAATATTTCTAACATTTCTTTTTCGTGATCATCTTTTATAAATTCAATATCATTAGGTAATTTACCATCACATTTTTTATTAGATATATAGGTAATAGTTTGACTTACAATGTCTGAACCTTTTGGATATCCTTTTTCTTTACAAACTTCTTTAATTAATCTTTTTTTGTCGTCTTCATCAAAGATTGTAAAAGCTTTAGGGAAACCTAAAACAGTAATTTCTCTTCTTAAAAAATAATTGCAAAAAGAATGGAAAGTGGAGATTTTTAAATCCTTTAAATCAAATCCTGGTAATAAATTTTGTGTTCTTTCTTTCATTTCTTTAGCAACTTTATTTGTAAAAGTAATCGCTAAAACTTCGAATGGACGATAACTTTCTTCACTTAAAAGATATGCAATACGGTATGTTAAAACTCTAGTTTTTCCACTTCCAGCACCTGCAATTATTCTTAAATATTTATCCTTAGAAGCAACTGCTTCATATTGTTTTTCGTTTAATTCATCAATAAAATCCATATCGATTTATTATACTAAAAAATACAATAAACTTATATAGAAAATCTCTTATTCTTACCACTTTTATAGGATGATGAGTAAAATAAAATTTCAAAATTAAAAATATATATTTTTAAGAATTTTAAACAATGTTAAAATATTTAAATGAGTTATTACAAGTACGAGATTATAAATATCCCTTCAATTGGGTATGGAATGATTAAAAATAGTACTTCTCCTTATGAAGTTTTATTTTTTGATGGAAATAGAGAATTCTTTAAAGATGAAGAGTTAGATAAATTAAATGATAAATCAAAACTTGATTCTTTAACTTTAAAAGATATTATTAATTCTAAATTATTTGATAATGACTTAAATATTGACATTGATTCAATCGTTATTAATTATGATGATATTTATGATAACGTTAAAATTGAAAGCAGTTATGTTCAAAAAATATTCACTAAAAGTAGACCTATTTTAATTAAAATTGAATATAAAAATAATTTATTACTCGTTGATAACTATAACTCAAATTACATCAAAGAATCGATTGCAAAACTTGTAAAAATTGCTCGTACTTACTATAAAAAAGAAGATGAAAAAATCAAAAAAGAATCTAGTTCATTAAGCCCTTTAATTGATAATTTTAAAAAAGAGTTACATTCTTCTAAATCTTTCTTGGAAAAATATGTTTTTTTACGTAATTTCTTTAAAGAAAACAATTTAACCAACGATTTTTTTGATTTTTTAGCAAGAGAATACTTACTTAAAAATAGATTTAATATCTTGCTTGATGAAAAAACATATCTCACTTTACTTACATTCTTCTTTTATCACGATAAATTAAAAGGATATTTTAATATAAAATACGCTCATAAAAGAGAATATTCTTTAAATTATTATTCAATTAATGATTCTTTTGAAATAATTAAAAAGATTATCGATTTAGAATCAAAAAACAAATACATCCCAAATGGACTTTTTGATTTATTAGATAGTTATCCTAAAGTTGATAAAAATATCTTATTAATCATTTTAGTTTCAAATTTCCTATTAAATTCTAAATTTTTAACTATCTATTTACGCTACGAATTTAGTGAAGAAGAAGCAAATTTTGTACTTAAAAATAATCAAGACAATTTAGAGTTTTTAAAATTAGTATTTAGCAATTTAAATTTAGATGCTTTAAAAAAAGTTTCATATGATACTTCTTTAGTTTTTGATGTTATATCAAGTCCAAAATTTAGTTTAATAACACCATCAAATTTTGATTCAATAATTGATATATCTTTAAATACCGATACATCGGATTTAAGAGAAAATTTGGTTTACAATTTAATGTATAGTCGTACTATTAATTTTTCTAATCCAAAAATTAAGGAATTATTTGATTCATTTAACGATTATTATTTAAGTGAATTATATAAATTTAAATCCGAAAATTCTCAAGCTTATAATTTTAATAAAACATTTGATAATATCAATCAATTTAAATTGTTCATTCTTCATCTTTTAAATAATTCTAATGAAATTAAAGAAAACGAAAAAATAATCTACAATATTAATACAGATTTAAATAAATTTTCGTTAGAAATTAAATATAAATTTAATCCATACTGCAAAGTTGATCTTTATTCAATGTCTATTAATTTAGATACTTTAAACTTATTTATTAATTCTAATTTAGGTAAAGAATCTACAAGATCAGTTTTAGATTATGTTTCAAGTAAAGAAAATCTATCTTTAAAATTAATCTCATTTTTTAATAAATACGAAAATTATTATAAAGAAAAGAATAATGATATGTTTTTTAATGAATTATCTAATGTAAAAATTGATAATTCTAGTTCAAAACTTGCAAGTATTGAAATCCATTTAGATTTAGAAAACGAAGAAATTATTCATAAAATTGGAATTGATAAATTCTATAAAATTAAAAATATTGGAGAATTTTTAACTAGTTTTGATTTTGAATCTACTAAAGAATATTCTAAATATTTTAAATTTACCTCAAATTATAAAGCACTTGATGAAGCATCTAGAGAATATTTATATTATTTAAATTCTTGTAATGATATTTCATTATCAAATGAAGATTATTTAGATAATTTATTTAATATTTATAAAAATAAATTTATCTTTATTAATGATGAAAAATATTTAGTAAAACTGGATTCTTTAGATAGAAAAATCTTAATTAAAAACGATTATTCTTTTGAATACGATAAATTAAATGAAAATTATGAATTTATTAATGATTCAATTTATTGTTTTAATAAGATTACTAAAGAAATTAATATTTATTCTTCTAGTCCTTTAACTAAAAAATTATTACCATTAATTAAAAAATATAATCCAAATATTAAAAAATATATCGAAGATTTTAAGTACAAATATTATTTAAATAGTGAAGAAGAATTCAATCTTGAAAATAATATTGAATCTATTTTTAAAAAGAAAGAATTAATTATTAATTCTTATTATTCTTTAAATAAAAATTACGAAATTGAAGTTAAAGATGAATTATTTTTAAATGGCGAAAAAACATATTATTCATCCTTAAATCCATATCTTCAAAACGTTTATCGAGTATATAATTCAATTTTAGAAGATTTAGGGTTTATAAATTATAAATTACCATCTTTTAAATTATTAGATTTTTTAAGAGCAGATTTATCAAGACTTAGAAAAATTAGTAATGTTTATTTAGATGAAAAAATTCAAAAATTAAAGTTAAAAGATTTCTCATCTCCAAGCTTCACTAGTGATATTTCAAGTGGCGTAATGAACGTTATTAAAAGTGATAGTTTATACACTGATGAAGAATTATTTAAAATTTATAAATCATTAGAACGAAATGAAAAATTTGTTATTTTAAATGATGATGTTATTGATTTAAATAATGATGATTCTAAAAAATTTAAAGAATTAATTGAAGATTATAATTTAAACGATAAAGATAACTTAAATTTTGAGAAAAAATTACCACTTTATTACGCTTTTAAGAATAATCCTTTAATTAAATCTTCTTCAATGGATGATTATTATGAAAATTTTAACAAAGAATTGAAAAATTATAAAAACATTGAAAATGTAAAATTAAAAGTTAACGGAGATTTAAGAGATTATCAAAAAGAAGCTTATAACTGGTTAAATATTATCTATAAATATAATTTAGGTGGTATTTTAGCAGATGATATGGGACTTGGAAAAACTCTTGAAGTTATTTCTTTTATCTCAACTTTAGAAATAACAAAACCAATTTTAATTGTAACTCCTACTTCTTTAATTTTTAACTGGATTAATGAATTTAATAAATTTTTACCATCTAAAAAAATAATTCCAATTTATGGAAAAGAAGAAACAAGAAAAAATACCATTGCGTTAATGCAAAATGAAATTTATATCACAAGTTATGATACTTTACGTAATGATTTAGAATCTTATAAAGATAAAGAATTTGAACTTATTATTTTAGATGAAGCTCAATTTATCAAAAATAGTAACGCTAAAAAGACTCAAAGTGTTAAAGAAATTAACGCAAATCATAAATTAGTTTTAACTGGTACTCCTATTGAAAATAGCGTTTCAGATTTATGGAGTTTATTTGATTTTTTAATGCCAGGATTCTTCCCTCAAGAATCTAACTTTAAAAGTAATTATTTAAATGATGAATCGTATAGAAAAATTACTAAAAAAAGAGTTACTCCATTTATTTTAAAAAGAACTAAAGAAGATTCACTTAACGATTTACCTTCTAAAGAAGAAATCATTATGACAAGTGAAATGAATTCTAAAGAAAAAGAAGTTTATGAAGCAACAAGAATTGAAGCAAAAAATATCTTAGATAAATCTAGAGATTTCATTTCAATTTTAGGATATTTAACTCTTTTAAGAGAAATTTGTATCGATCCATCCCTTGTATATTCTAATTTCAATCACAATTCTTCTAAATTAGATTTAATGGAAAAAATAGCTCTTGAAGAAATTAAGAAAGGAAATAGAATCTTAATTTTCTCTCAATTTGTAAAAGCATTATCAAAAATTGAAGACAAATTAAACGAAAATAACATTAAATATCTTTATATTGATGGACAAACCAAAAGTGAAGATCGAGTTAACATTGCAAATGAATTTAATAACGACGAATCAATTAAAGTTTGTGTAATCTCTTTAAAAGCTGGTGGAACTGGATTAAATTTAACTGGTGCAAATATCGTTATTCATCTTGATCCTTGGTGGAATTATAGTAAAGAAGCTCAAGCAAGTGACCGTGTTTATAGAATTGGACAAACTAAAGACGTTAAAGTTTATAAATTAATTAGTAAAGGTACAGTTGAAGAAAATGTTATTTACCTTCAAAATAAAAAGAAAGAGCTTGCTCAAGAAATCTTAAGCGATAGTGATAAGATGACAAAACTTACAAAAGAAGACTTGATGTTCTTACTTAATGAATAATAAAAAAAGTGCATATTTATGCACTTTTTTCTATTCATTAAATAAATTTTCTACCATCAAAGGTAATTCAATTAAACTATCGATATGATTTTTATATCCAGGAATTTCTCCAAATCCATATGCTGCATGGATAAATTTATTTCCACTTAATAAAGTTTCATTTTTATCTTTTAAAGTATCTCCAACATAAATTAATTCATCAATATTTTCTCTTTCTTTTAAAATATTAATATTTTCATGTTTATCTTTATTAGTGTCTCCAGCACATAAATGTCCTTTGAAATATTGATTAATTCCATCAATTTTTAAATAATTTTCAATATATCCTTTATCTGCATTACTAACTACATATAAATCATATTTTTTAGATAACTCTTCTAAAATTTCTCTTTCATTTGGGTAAAGTTTTCCAGGATGAATTGATAAATATTTGATTTCTGCGTCTAAACAAATCTTAAATAATTTCATTCCTTCTTCTAAAGATTTATCTTTAAATGCTAAAGGACAAGTTTCTTGAGGAGTTAATCCCATAAAAGATTTCATTAAAGGATAATCAAAACGATATGGATAATTATTTTTGCTCATTGCATCATTCCAACTATCTTTAAGTTCATCAATTGCATCCCATAATGTACCATCTAAATCAAAAAATATTGCGCGTTTCATGTCTACTATTTTATCAAAAACAATTTATTATTAATAGAATTTTAAATAAAATATATTTATGAAATTATTAAGTAAGAAAGAAAACTTAAAAGATTCAATCCCATTAATCGCTTTACTTAGTGCGTTAACTGTTATTTTAAATGTAATTGGGACTTATTTTCCTTTCCTTTCTTTTATTATCATCTTATTTTTAACCCTTCCTTCTTTATTTATAGGGTTACTTATTCCTAAAAAATATTATTATATTTATTTTTTTACATCTCTTTTTTTATGTTTAATTGTGTCTATTAATAATTATTCATTTATTATTTCTTTTACTATTCCATCTTTAATCATTGGATTAATTACAGGATTATTTATAGATAAAAAATTAAATTACTCATTATTAATTTTAATATCTACATTAATTTATTTTATTTTAGAATTATCTTTTATTCCATTAACTAATTTAATTATTAACACTAATTATTTAGATATTATTTTAAAATTATTAAATTTAGAAATATGTGAAAACTCATATTATATTCTTTTTAATATAATACTTATTTCATCATTTTTAGGGATTTTATTATCTTCTTATTTAATTAATTTTGAAATTAAAAGATTTAATTTATCATTTACTTTTAATAAATTTGGAGATTATATTCTTTCTTCTACTACTTTATTATTTATAATTTTATCTTTAATTATTTTCTTTTTTAATAAAAATCTATCATCTCTATTTTTTAATCTTTCTTATAT
>CAVKAB010000001.1:10009-34560 GCA_963653985.1 Bacteroidaceae bacterium | reverse complement strand
ATATTTTATATGGAATTATATATTGATAACACTACAACTCATGAACTTAAGAATTATGAAAAGTTATATGAGCATTTATTTTTAAAAACTCTAAAAACATTAGAATTAGATGAAAATTATATAATGTCAGTTACTTTTGTTGACACTGAAAGAATTCATGAAATTAATCGAGAATATCGAAATATCGATCGTCCAACTGATGTAATTAGTTTTGCTTTTATGGATGATATTAATGAAAAAAATATTATTGGAGATTTTCCTAAAGATTTAGGAGAAATTTATATTTGTTATGATGTTGCAGATGAAAATAGAAAAAATTATAACAACTCAATTGAAAGAGAATTAAGTTTTCTTTTTGTACATGGCTTATTACATTTATTAGGTTATGATCATATGGAAAAAGAAGATGAAATTGAGATGTTTAAATTGCAAGATGAAGTTTTAGATGGGGAGGATCTTCAATCATGGATAAAATAGAATTAGTTAAAACAGCAATCGAAGCTAGAAATAATGCATATGCACCTTATTCAAAATTTAAAGTAGGTGCTGCATTAGTTACAAAAAGCGGAGAAATTTATATTGGAGCAAATATGGAAAATGCTTCTTATGGTTTAACATGTTGCGCTGAAAGAAATTGTATTTTTGGTGCATATTCAAGAGGTGTTAAAAAAGAAGATATTATTGCTCTTGCGGTTGTTGGAGATACAGAAAGACCATGTTCTCCATGTGGAGCTTGTAGACAAGTTATTTCTGAAATGGTTCCACTTGATTGCAAAATTTATTTAGGAAATCTTAAATTAGATATTTTAGAAACAAGTGTTAAAGAATTACTTCCTTATGCATTTGATTCAAGTGAGTTATAAAAATGAAAAGTGGATTTGTTACTATTTTAGGGAAACCAAATGTTGGTAAATCAACATTATTAAATGCTATTATTGGTAAAAAGATTTCTATTATTACTAATAAAAGTCAAACAACAAGAGATGCAATTCAAGGAATCTATAACGATGATGATTCTCAAATTATTTTCGTTGATACTCCAGGAATTCATAAACCTAATTCAGAATTAGATAGAAAAATGGATAAACAAACTTATAGTAATATAAGAAATAACGATTTATCTCTTCTTGTTGTAGATGCAAGTAGAAGACCAAATGAAGAAGATGAATTTATTTTTAATTGTGTAAGAATTGAAACTCCATTGCTTGTGGTATTTAATAAAATTGATTTAACTAATATTGAATTAATTGGTAAATTAAAAGAAATTTATAAGGAAAAATTTCCTAATGCTAAATTTATTGAAATTGTTGCAACAGAATCTTTTAATTTAGATACTTTAATAAAGGAAATTAAAGAATTATTACCAGAAGGGCCTCAATATTATGATACAAAAACGATTACAAATCGTGATTTTAAATTCATGGTTCAAGAAATAATTCGTGAAAAAATGCTTTTACTTTTAAAAGAAGAAGTTCCACATAGTTGTGCTGTTTTATGTGATGATATTAATTTTTATAAAGAAAAGAATATTTATGCAAAAATAGTTGTAGAAAAAGATGGACAAAAAGGGATTGTTATTGGAAAACAAGGGAAAATGATTAAAAAAATTGGTACTTTGGCTAGAAAAGATATCGAAGAACTTGTTGGACATAATGTTAATTTAGAATTATTTGTTCAAGTGGTTAAAGATTGGAGAAATAGTGCTAGTTTCTTAACAAAAATTGGCTTAAATGATGAATAATTATAAGGGTTATTTATTAAATTGTACAAAATATCGAGATTCTGATTTAATTTGTGAATTTTTAACAGATTGTGGATTGATAACTTTTATTAATCGAGGTGCGTTAAAACAAAACTCTAAATTAAATTGTAACATTTATAGATTATGCTATTTAGATATCGAATTATACAAAGGTAATCAAAAATATTACATGATTAAAAATCTAAAGTTGATAAAATCTACAAATATAAATGAAGTAAATTTAGAGAATGCTGCATTTTATAATTTTTTATCGGAAATAACATCAATATTTTGTAAAAATAATTCATTTAATTTGAATTTATATGAAGATTTTGAAAACGTATTAGATTCAATTTATTTAAATGAAAATAAATATTTTTATGTTTTGTTATATTTTAGAAACATTTTGAACGAAAATGGAATCATCAATATTAATGGTAATTATTATAGTACTAAAAATAATTTAATTGATTTTTTTGAGTATAATAAATTAATTACTTTTATTGATGAAATTAATGAAAAAAATGTAAATATATTAATGATGAAAGATAAAAATATTCTAATTAAAGATTTTAAAAACTGTTTCTTTATTTTAACTTTGATTTATGAAACAGGTTTTAATCAAAAATTGAATTCTAGTGAATTGATATATATAATATAAAAGATATAGAGGTTTTTATGGAAAATAAATTTGAAAAAGTTATAACACATTTACAAACAACAGGTTATGTATTTCAAGGAAGCCAAATTTATGGTGGCCTTGCTAATACTTGGGATTATGGTCCACTTGGTTCAGAATTAAAGAAGAATTTAACTGATTATTGGTGGAGAATGTTTGTTCATAATTCAGAATATAATGTTGGTTTAGATACAGCAATTTTAATGAATCCAAAAGTTTGGGTTGCAACAGGACACGTTCAAACTTTTAATGATCCACAAATTGAATGTAAACATTGTCATCAACGTTTTAGAGCTGATGATTTAATTAAAAAACAATATCCAGATGTCGATGTTGATGGAATGAGCATTGACGATTTAAATGAATTTTTAAAAAATCATGAAATTTCATGTCCTGGATGTGGTAAAAAAGAATTTACTGATATTAAAAAATTTAATTTAATGTTCAAAACTCATATGGGTGTTACTGAAGATTCATCTAATGAAGTTTATTTAAGACCAGAAACTGCTCAAGGTGTTTTCGTTAATTTTAAAAATGTTCAAAGAGCATGTAGAAAGAAAATTCCTTTTGGTATTGCAAATGTTGGTAAATCATTTAGAAATGAAATTACTCCAGGTAATTTTACTTTTAGAACAAGAGAATTTACTCAAATGGAATTAGAATTCTTTTGTGAACCTGGTACTGATTTAGAGTGGTTCAAATATTGGAAAAATTATTCTATTAATTTTGTTAAAACACTTGGTATTAACGAGAAAAACTTAAGATTCAGAGATCATGAACCTGCTGAACTTGCTTTCTATTCAAAAGCAACTACAGATATTGAATACAAATTCCCATTTGGTTGGGGTGAAGTATGGGGTATTGCTGATAGAACTGATTATGATTTAAAGAGACATCAAGAATTTTCAAAAGAATCATTAGATTATTTTGATGCAACAACAGGTAATAAATATGTACCTTATTGTATTGAACCATCTCTTGGTTTAGATAGATTATTTTTAATGACAGTTTGTGATGCTTATGATGAAGAAGTTATTAATGAAAATGATACAAGAAAAGTCATGCACTTAAAGCCATTTATTGCACCAATTAAAGCTGCAATTTTACCATTAAGCAAGCAATTATCTGATCAAGCAAGAGAAGTTTTTCAAGAATTATTACCATACATGAATGTTTCGTTTGATGAAAGTGGCAGTATTGGAAAAAGATATAGAAGAAATGATGAAATTGGAACTCCTTTCTGTGTAACAATTGATTTCGATACAAAAGAACATGGAACAGTCACAATTCGTGAAAGAGATTCAATGAAACAAGAAACTGTATTATTAAAGGATCTTAAAAATATATTATTAGAAAAAATAAATGCAAAATAACGATTTATATAATGTTGTTTTAAATAAAGCAGATATAGTAAAGGTTATATCTGCTTATTATCAATTAGAAAAGAAAGGCAAAAACTATACATGTTTATGCCCTTTTCATGATGATAAATCACTTGGAAATTTTTACGTTTCACCTGAAAAGCAAGTTTATAAATGCTTTTCTTGTGGAGCAAGTGGAAATGTTATAAGTTTTGTAAAAGAAATTGAGCATTATTCTAATAATTTAGATGCTTATAAAAAAATTGCTCAAATTTGTGGATTTGAATTGCCTGAAATATCAAGATATGAAAATAGATATGTTGATAAAGAAAGAGAATTGATTTTAAAAATTTTAAAAGATATTTCATTTTTCTATGAAGGAAGTTTAAACCAGACAAAAGAAGCTGAAAAAGCTAGAGATTATTTATCAAAACGTGGATTAGATTCCGACGTAATTAAAAAATTTAAAATTGGTTATTCTTTAAGTGATGGGAAAATCATTATTGAATATTTAAAAAAGAAAGGCTATTCCTTAAAAGATATAAGTAAGACTGGAATAATTGATTTAAACACAGATTCTAGCGATAAAAATGCAGGTAGAATTTCTTTTCCAATTCAAGATTTAGAAGGTAATATTGTTGGTTTTAGCTGTAGAGCTATTACTTTTGATAAGATTGAAAGAAAATATGTTAATACAAATAGCACAAAAGTTTTTAATAAATCTACGATTTTATATAATTATTATAATGCATTAAATGAAATAAGAAGAAAAAACTCTGTATATATATTCGAAGGCTTTATGGATGTTATTGCTGCTACAAGAGCTGGGTTTAACAATTCTATAGGTTTAATGGGAACTGCTTTAACACCTGATCATTTAAAAATTTTAAAAAAACTTAACTGCCAAGTTAATTTGTGTTTAGATTTAGATGAGCCTGGACAAAATGCAATGCTAAATATTACTGATTTATTTGAAAAAGAAAATATTAGTTATAAATTAGTAAATAATAAGGTAGATTTTAGTTATAAGGATGCTGATGAAATTATTTTTAATTTAAAAAATAAAGGATTAGAAAAATTTTTATTAGATTTAATTGATAAACCAAAATGGATGTTAAATTATTTTTCAAAAAAATTTGACTTATCAATATATGAAAACAAAATAAAATTGTTAGATTCTTTTATTAATATTGTTAAAAAATGTAATGAAAGAGTTGAATACGAAAATTATTTGAGTTCTTTGATATATTTAACCAATTTATCTTTTGAAGCAATTGACGATTATTTTAGAAAAAGAGTAAAACTTTCTTTTGAGGAAACATCAAAAAATGTTTATTCAACTAATGAATTAAAAAAGTCAAAAGTTATTAAAAATAGAGAAACCAAATTTGATAAGATTCAAAAAACACTTATTAGATTTGCTCTTATAAATAAAAAAACTATTGACGATATTAATTTATATTGTGAAGATGAGAATTTATTTTCTAATAAAGTTTATAGTGATATTTATGATGAAATTTGTTCTTATTACGAAAAAAATCAAGAAGAAGATATTTCTAAAGATAACTTTATTAAGTTTGTAAATTCTGATTTCGAAAATAAAGAATTACTTAATGGAATTATTGATTCTACAAACGATATATATAAAATGAGAATTTATGATTCTTATTCAGAAGAAATTATAAAAGATTTAATAAATAATCTTAATGTTGAAAAGACAATTCATAAAAATTCTGAATTAAGAAAGAATTTGGTTAAAAATGCTAATAGCGAAAATGATAAATTTTATCTAAATGCTATTATTAATGTAAAAAAGAATGAAAATCAATTGAACAAGGAGGTTTTAAAAGATGAAAAAAAATAACTATAACGAAGAAGAATTAAATAAATTAGTTAAAAAAATTAGCAAAGATGCTGATTTAAACGAAAATTCTGATGACGAGAATGAAGGTGATGTTGAAACTCTTGATTCAATTTTGGTTAATTTTTTAAATGAAAATAGTGATACTAAAATCATAGATCAACAAGTATTAACAGATGAAATTGAAAGATTTGATTTATCCGATGAAGATATTCAAAATATTTTTGAATTTTTTACATCTCAGGGATATACTTTCGCTAAAGATGATGATATCGATAGTTTAGATTTTGATCCAAACGAAGCAAACATGGAAGATGAAGATCCAGAATTTTTAGATGATGACATGGAATTTAACGATGAAGATGTTAGCGCAATTGAAAATGGATTCGATGCTTACCATTTAGAAAACGTTAAAGTTACCGATAATGTTAAAATGTATTTAAAAGATATTGGTAAATATGGTCTTTTAGATTCTGAACAAGAAAAACAAGTTGCAATAAGAATTGAACAAGGTGATGAAGATGCAAAAGAAGAACTTTTACATGCTAATTTAAGACTTGTTGTTTCTATTGCTAAACATTATATTGGTAGAGGAATGCCATTACTCGATTTAATTCAAGAAGGTAATCTTGGATTAATGAAAGCTGTTGAAAAATATGATTATAAGAAAGGATTTAAATTTTCAACTTACGCAACTTGGTGGATTAGACAAGCTATTACAAGAGCAATTGCTGATCAAGCAAGAACTATTAGAATTCCAGTACATATGGTTGAAACTATTAATAAGATTACAAGAGCTCAAAGACAATTGCTACAAGAATTAGGCAGAGAACCAACACCTGAAGAAATTAGTAAACAATTAGATGGAAAAATTACTCCTGAAAAGATTTTAGAAAGTCAACAATTGGCATTAGAACCAGTTTCTTTAGCAAGCCCAATTGGTGAAGAAGAAGATAGTCATCTTGAAGATTTTGTTGAAGATAAAGAAACTTTATCTCCTACAGAATATACTAATAGACATATGCAAAGAGAAAAACTTTATGAAGTTTTAGATACTTTGACTGAAAGAGAAAAACAAGTTTTAATTTTACGTTATGGTCTTGAAGATAATCATCCTCGTACATTAGAAGAAGTTGGAAAACAATTTGGCGTTACAAGAGAAAGAATTAGACAAATTGAAGCTAAAGCTATTAAAAAATTAAAACATCCAACAAAACAAAAAAGACTTGATGATACTTTAGAATAACGGATTGATAAATGGAAGAAAAGTTAAATAAAGAAAAAGAAAAAAAATATAAGAATAAAATTTCAAAAGATAAAAATAAAATAAATTCTTTTGATAACTCTTTTATAGATAATTTTTCTTTAAATGAATTTTATGAAATTGATCCTTCATCCAATGATAAAAATAATTTATCAAAAACTTCTCATGATTTGTTTAATTCTTCAATAAAAGATTCAAATAGAGAATTAAATAGTATAGAGTTTTATCTTAATTCTATTTCTAAATATTCTCTTATTAGTGAAGATGAAGTTATCGAGCTTTCAAAAAGAATTCAAGAAAACGGAGACAAGGAAGCTTTGCATAAGTTAGTAGAATCTAATTTACGATTAGCTTTTAAAATTGCAAAAACTTATTCAAATTTAACTAAAACTCCTTTAGAGGAATTGATTCAGGTTGCTAATAAAGGATTGCTTTATTCCGCATACAATTTTAAAGAAAGTAAAAATATTAAATTTTCGACTTTTGCTTCATTAAACATTAAAAGTGAAATTTTAAAGTTTATTAATGTAGATAATAAAAAGTTAACTATTTCAACAAGAGAATTTAATAAGATAAATGATATAAATCGATTTATTAAAAAGTTTGCTGAAGAAAACGGAACCGAACCATCAAATGAGCGGATTTTAAAGGAATTTAAAAATAAATACACTTTAAAACAAATTGAAAATGTAAGAAATACTAATTTCATTTTTTTGAATTTAGATGAAAATTTTGAAGATGGAACAAGTCAAAACGATTTAATTTCTGATCCAAGTGAAGAGAGTTTAATTGATTCTGTTAATCGAAAAGATCTTCTTGATTTTATTTATAAAGAAGTTGATTGTTTATCTGATAGAGAAAAAATGGTTGTTTTAGATTATTGTAATGGAATTACTTTTGTAGAAATCAGCCAAAAAATAAATCTAACAAAGCAAAGAGTTCAGCAAATTTTTAATGAAGCAATTGAAAAAATTAAAGAAAATATAGGAAAGATGGATTAATATGATTTCAAATCGTTTAAATATTTTAGCAAGTATGATTCCTGATAATTGTAAGGGTGTTTTTGATATTGGAAGTGATCATGGATATTTATTATCGATTATAAGAGAAAAAAATAAAGATATAAAACTTTGTGGTGTTGAAAATAAAAAAGGACCTTTTGAAAATTTAAAAAAAGGAACAAGAAATAAAGATATTAATATATTTTTATCAAGTGGGTTAGATTCGTATACAAATGAATATAATCTTGTTACACTTGCTGGTATGGGATATTCGAATATAGTAAGTATAGTTGATTCTCATATAGAACATATAAAAAATATCGACTATTTCTTAATAGATTCACATAATTTTATTCCTTCGATAAGAAGTTATTTTATTAAATTAGGTTATTTTATTGAAAATGAAAAAATAATACTCGAAAATGGAATATTTTATGAACTTATATTATTTAAAAAAGGCCATATTGATTATTCTGAAGAAGAAATAAAATATGGACCGATTTTATTAAAAAATAAAGAAAAATTATTGGTTGATAAATATGAAAATTTAAATAAAAAATACATAGATATTTTAACTAATAATAAATTAGATGAAAATTCAAATTTAAATTTTAAATCGATGATTGACGAAAATAACAAAATTATAAATATGATTAAAAATTAATTATAATTTTCAATGGTATCGTAGACTGCTTCAGCTAAATATGATGGAGCGCTTGTTGCAGTTATGATACCTATTTTTTTATTATAGTCACAATAGAAGTGATTTAAATAGTCTAATTTATCAAATATTTCTTGAACTTTGCTTATAAAAATTGTTTCTTTATATAATGAACAACAATACTTGTAAATTGCTTTGGCATTACTGCTTGTTTTGCTGCCTATTACAACTAAACAAGAAAATTCATTAATTTTATTTTTGATTTCATCCATTCTTTTTTGAACGCTAGGACAAAAATTATCAATAATTGATAAATTTTTAATATTATTTAGATGGTCCCCAAAGTCTTCTAATTTATTTTGAATGTAATGCGTTGATTGATTTACTAATATTGTTTTATTATCGTCACTAGATATTAAATCTCTAAGTGAAAAAGTATTAACAACTTTAACTTTTGAAGATTTTATATGTCTTAATGAGGTAATACATTCAACATGATTTGGATCACCAACATATAAAACATTATCATCTTGGCTAATAGATTCTAATTTTTCATGGATAATTTTAATATAAGGGCAAGTAGTGTCTAAATAAGTTAATTCATGTTTTTTTAAAACGTTAATTATATCTTCAGCATGACCATGGGCACTTAAAACATAGATTGCGTTTTTGTTAGGAAAACACCCAAGATATTCGATTAAATTATCATAATCAGAATCAACAATTTTGATATTATTATCTAATAAATCATTTATAACTATTTCATTATGTATTGGATATCCTAATAAGATTATTTCTTTATCAGGGTTAGATTGTTTTAGTTTTTTTGTTAGTTCAATAGTTCTTTTAACACCAAGACAAAATCCATAAGGTTTAATAATTTCTGCTTCCATTTTTATATATTATCACAAATTATAAATGATTTTTAGTTAAAAATACGTTAAAATATGGCGTATGAAATTTGAGTCATTTAATTTAAAAAAAGAAATTATAGAAATTGTTAAAAAAATAGGATTTACTGATGCTACACCAGTACAAGATGTAGTTATTCCTAAATTATTAAAAAATAGTAATTGTATTGTTAAAAGTAAAACAGGTAGTGGGAAAACACACGCATATCTTGTTCCAATTATTAATAATTTAGATTTTACTAAAGGATTACAAGCTGTTATTATTGCTCCAACAAGAGAATTATCGTTACAAATTTATAATTTTATTAAAGATTTTAAAAAATATTTACCCGCATTAAATTGTAAAGTTTTTACAAATGGAATAGATTTTTCAAAAAATTTAGAAGCTGCTAATAATAATTTGGCACAAATTGTAGTTTGTACTCCAGGAAGATTAAAAGCAATTAGTGAAAATTCTAATTTTTCATTTGAAAATATTCAAACAATCATTTTAGATGAAGTTGATATGCTTAGTGAAAATGATTTCTTTGATGACATTGGAGAATTTATCGAAAAATGTAATGAAAATATCAACATTGGTGTTTTTAGTGCAACAATTAATCAAAAAGTTGAAGTATTTTTAAGAAAATATATTTCACCAGATTATTATTTAGACTTAGATGAAGAATTAGTTCCTTCTAATATTAATAATTTTTTGATTAACACAAAACATATTAATTATTTAGATGCTACTAAGATTTTTATTGATTATTTTAATCCTTACCTATTATTTATTTTTGCAAGTAAGAAAGAAAAAGTTAAAGAAATATATTCATTTTTAAAAGGTTTTAAATATAATTGTGCAATGATTAGTGGAGATTTATCTCCAAGAGAAAGAAAAGCAATTTTTAAACGTGTTAAAAATAATGAATTCCAAATTGTTGTTTGTAGTGATATTGCTGCTCGTGGAATTGATGTAGAAGATGTTAGTGATGTTTTGAGTGTTGATTTACCAAGTAATATTGAATATTTTTTACACCGAATTGGTAGAACTGGTAGAATGGGTAAAAATGGCAATTCATATTTATTTTACGATAATGATCATCTTGATGATGTTAAAAGAGTTACTGATTTAGGTATTGAATTTGGATACTTAAAAATTACTAATAATACACTAGAAAATGACAAAAAGCCTGAAAATAAAAAAATTATAAGAAAAAAACCTGTTACTGAATTAGATGAAAAAATTAAATTAATTAAAAGAACAAATTCATCTAAAAAAGTAAAACCAGGTTATAAAAAGAAAGTTAAACAAGAAATTGAAAAAGAAAAAAGAAGATATAAACGAAAAGTTATTCAACAAGATATCCGTCGTCAAATGACCGAAAGATATAAAAAAGAAGGCTCTTCTAAATAGATTTATTTTTAATAAATTTTTGAATCTCTATGATTAATTCATCATAGAGATTTTTTTCATCAATAAAATTCTTAATGATTTTTCCGTTAGAGAAAATTTCAAATTTTCCATTTTGGCCAGCAACGCCAATATCTGAATTTTTTCCTTCACCAATGCCATTAACAATACAACCTAAAATTGAGATTTTTATATTAATGTTATTATCTTCGAGATATTTAGTTATATTTTCAACAATTTCTTTCATATTATTAACTCTACATCTACCACAAGTTGGACAAGAAATTACTGTAGGATAATTTGGATATAATCCTAATTCGTGTAACATTCTTTTGCATGTTAAAACTTCTAATCGTGGATTTTGAGTTAATGAAATTCTAATTGTATCGCCAATTCCTTTTAATAAAAGAGGTATTAAACCAACAGAACTCCTTATAATTCCGACATCTTCAAGACCACTTTCAGTAACACCAATATGTAAAGGATATTTGCAAAAATCAGCTAATTTTTCATAAATTTCAATTGTTTTTAAAGCAGAAGAAGATTTAATAGAAATAACTAGTTTTTTGAAATTATAAGATTCAAAAAGCTTTATGGTTTTTTTGCATTCTTCAACTAAATCATCAACACTGTTTAAATTTTTGCCATCAGGAGTAGTTGAGCCTTCATTTAAACCAATTCTTATTGCTGTATCATATTTTTTTGCAGCATCAATAATTTTAATTAATTCACTTTTAGGTGTATTTATTGGGTTAATTCTTATTTTATCAATGCCATTTTCAATAGCTTTTATTGCATATAAACTAGAGTAGTGAATATCTCCAATTAATGGAATTTTAATGTTTTTTTTGATTATTTTAATAGCGTCAACATCATCAAAATCAGTTATACTAACGCGCATCATCTCAGCACCTAAGGCAGCACAATCGTTAATTTCTTTAATGACCTCTTTGACATTTGAGGTCTTAATATCGCACATCGATTGGATTAAACAATGGTCATTTCCACCTATTTTAACGTTTCCAATATTAAAACTATAAGTATCTTTTCGTGTAAACATAAAAATATTATATAGTTTTTATGTGAAAATTTGTAGATAAAGACACGATATTATGATAAAATATTTAAGCATTTGGAGGTGACTAAATATGCGCGATAACATTATTTTAAAGTGCACTGTCTGTGGCGAAGAACAATATATCACAAGTAAAAATAAGAAAAATAATCCTGATAGGATTGAAAAAAATAAATATTGCCCACATTGCAGAAAAGTTCAAGTTTTCAAAGAAAAGAAATAGTTTAAAAAGTTATGATTAAAGTATTTAATTTTGATTCAAAGAAATTAAGTAAAAGTAGTGATTTTGCTTGCAACTCTTATGTTGTTGGTGAAGAAAATGGTCCTTGCGTTTTAATAGATTTAGGCGAAAATGATGGAGAAATTATTAATTATATTAAAAAACATCATACATCATGTCTTGGATTACTTTTGACGCATGGACACTTTGATCATATTAGAGGAATAAACAAATTCCTTGAAACATTTAATTGCACTGTATTTATTGATGAGAAAGATGCTGAATTATTAGAAAATCCAAGACTTAATGGATCATTAGCTTTTGGAGATAAAGTAAGTTTAGAACTTAACAATCTTTATCTACTTGATGATGAAGATGAAATAAATTTTGGAAATAAATACTACTTTAAAGTAATTGAAACACCATTTCATACCGAAGGAAGTGTTTGCTTTTTACTTCAAAGTGAAAATGCATTATTTACTGGAGATACTTTGTTTAAAGGAAGTATTGGAAGAACTGATTTAGCTACTGGAAACGAAAAAGAAATAAAAAGTAGTTTAGAAAAAATTAAATTATTAAATAAAGATTTAAATATTTATCCAGGTCATGGACCAATAACAACACTTGTACATGAACTAAAGACAAATATTTACTTAAAATGATAGGAGATACAAAAATGGTAAACGTTACTGAATTAAGACCTGGAAACTATTTTGAACAAGACAATAATATTTTTCTCGTTTTAGATATTTTATTAAATAAAACTGCTATGAGAAAAATGGTTGCAAAAGTTAAAATTAAAAATTTAAGAACTGGTGCAATTACTGAAATGTCAGCAAATAGCGGTACACAAATTAACACAATTAGATTAGATAAGAAAAAAATGTCTTATTTATATCAAAATGGTGATTTCTTAGTTTTTATGGATCAAGAAACATATGAACAAATTGAAATTGCTGAAAGCAGATTAGAATGGGAATTAAATTTCTTAACACCAAATTTAGAAGTTGATATCGTTTCTTATAACGATGAAATTTTAAATATTATCTTACCTGCAAAAGTTGTATTAGAAGTTGTTGAAACTGAACCAGCTGTTAGAGGCGATTCTGTTAACAAAGCAATGAAAGATGCAAAATTAGAAACAGGTCATATGGTTAAAGTTCCTTTATTTGTTGGACAAGGCGAAAAAGTCTATGTCAGAACAGATAATGGTGAATACGACGGAAGAGCTAACTAATGAACATTGAAGTCTGGCAATTCGTCTTATATCTTATTCTTGCTTTAATTATTGGTGGTGTTGCTGGTTTTTTTGGATCAAGAGCATTATTCAAAAAACAATTAAAAGATCATCCTCCAGTTAACGAAAAGATGATAAGAGCTATGTTCATGCAAATGGGTAGAAAACCTAGTGAAGCTCAAATTAAAGCTGTCATGAAAAGCATGAATGATCAAAGATAAAATAATTATTAAGTGCATTAATTGCACTTTTAATTTTGAATATTTGCTAGATTTAAAAAATCGCTCAATTAATTTGAGCGATTTTCTTTTTTCTTTCCGATTTTATCAATCCAAGAAATTTTATTTTCTTCGTGATTTATTAATCTTTTAATATTACTTCTATGTCTAAATATTAGTAAAATTGTACCAATTGTTGATAAACCTACAAGATAGATTGATTCTTGAGGACCATATCCAAACCATAATAAATATTTAGAAATTTCATCAGATTTTGTGAATACAAAGATTAAATATGCTATCCAAGTATATAAACAGAATGATATTGCTGTAATAATTGATGCAAGTGATACATATTTTTTTGCTTTTAATGTACCAAAGAATATTAATCCAAATAATGGAATGCCTAGATATGTTGTAGATAAGATAGTAGAAGCATAAGTAGAAACAATTTTTCCACCTTTAAATTTTAAAATAAAACTATATGAATGTCCGAAATATGCTCCAAGAGGTACCATATAATATGCAAGTTCACATAAAGAATTTCCTCTTCCGTACCGATAAATATCATTTAAATTATTAATACCATCATTCATAAATGAAATAACTGATTCGTTTTTGGTAAATAAGAAGAAAGCTACAAAGAATGGAATAATAACTTTAATCATATCGAGTAATATTGTAAAAACAGCTGCTTTATGCCCAATTACTCTACCAACATTTGTACCACCAGGATTATGACTTCCATAGTTTCTTGGATCTTTATGATATGCATATTTTCCTAAAATTACACTAAATGGAATTGATCCAAATAAATATCCTACTAAAAAGCAAGATAATATTACTAAAAATTTATAAAAATTAATTAACATACGAATAATATTTTATCTTATATATAATATTATTTCTACTTAATTTTAAGTCATTTTTTTAGTATAATTATAGAGATTATGGAAAAAGAATTAGTAAATTATGATGCTGACAGCATCAAGGTTTTAGAAGGTCTTGAAGGCGTTAGAAAACGTCCTGCAATGTATATAGGAAGTACAAATACTTATGGATTACATCATTTAGTATGGGAAATTGTTGATAATGCAGTTGATGAAGCTTTAAATGGCTTTGGTAACAAAATATCAGTGACAATTCATAAAGATGGAAGTATTACTGTAGCTGATGAAGGTAGAGGTATTCCGTGTGGAATTCAATCCCAATATAATTTACCAGCAATTCAAGTTATTTTAACAACTTTACATAGTGGTGGTAAATTTAATAATAAAGTTTATAGATCAAGTGGTGGATTACATGGAGTTGGTAGTAGTGTTACTAACGCATTAAGTGAATTTTTTGATTGTGTCATTTATAGAGATGGTAAAATCTATCATATTGCTTTTGAAAAAGGTGGAAAATTAAAAACTCCACTTGAAGTTTTAGGTACTAGTGGAAAACATGGTTCTGTTATTACTTTTAAACCTGATAAGTCAATTTTTTCAACTGTTGAATTTGATTATGATAGAATTGCAAATCATTTAAAAGATAGCGCATTTTTATTAAAAGGAGTCCATTTTATTTTAGTTGATGAAAGAACTAATAAAAAAGATGAATTTCATTATGAAAATGGTATCAAAGACTATATTAATGAATTAGGATTAGGTAAAAATTCAATTGGAGAGCCTATTTATTTTTGTGGTGAAGAAGAAGATATTAAAACAGAAGTTGTTTTCCAATATTTTAACGATACTTATGATGAAAATATCAAAAGCTATGTAAATAATGTTAGAACAATTGATGGTGGAACTCATGAATCTGGTTTTAGAGCAGGATTAACAAGAGCAGTTAATGAATATATCGATGCTAATAATTTAAATAAAAGTAAAATTAAATTAGAAGGAAATGATATTAGAGAAGGAATCATTGCAATTATTTCTGTTCAAATTGGTGATCCTGAATTTGAGGGCCAAACAAAAACAAAATTAGGGAGTCAAATAGCGATGACTTCAGTTGCTAATTTGGTATATAACAAATTTACTTATTATTTAAATGAAAATAAAACTTTTAGCAATGAATTAGTTAAAAAATGTTTAGATTCTCAAAGAGTAAGACTTGCTACTAGAAAAGCAAAAGAAGAAGCTAGAAGTAAAAAGAAAAATAAAGAATCTATTATTTTAAGCGATAAATTAACTCCTTGTTCCTCAAAACAATATGCTTTAAATGAATTGTTTATTGTTGAAGGTGATAGTGCTGGAGGAACTGCAAAAAAGGGAAGAGATCCAAAATATCAAGCAATTTTACCTTTAAGAGGTAAACCTTTAAATTGTAACGAATTAACAATTGATAAAGTATTAGCAAATCAAGAATTTGCTACAATTATTAATACAGTTGGAGCTGGTTATGGTAAAGATTTTGATATTAGTGATAGTCATTATGGAAAAATTATTATTATGACTGATGCTGATACTGATGGTGCACATATTCAAACATTACTTTTAACTTTCTTTTATAATTTTATGAAACCTTTAATTACTGAAGGAAGAGTTTTTATTGCAATGCCACCTTTATATAGAGTTGCAAAAAAAGGAAAAGGAAAGGTAGAAGAATATTATTGCCACGATGATAAAGAATTAGAAGATGCAAAGAAAAAAGTTGGTAGTAATTATGAAGTTTCACGTTATAAAGGTTTGGGTGAAATGAGTGATAGGCAATTAAAATATACAACTATGGATAAAGAACATAGAATGCTTTTACAAGTTGATATTAATGATTTCAATGTTGTTGAAAGAAAAATTGATGTTTTAATGGGTAGTGATTCTAAAAAGAGAAAAGAATGGCTTGAAGAAGCTGTTGATTTTAGTGAACAAGATACATTTATCGAGGAGATGAAATAATGAAAACAAAAGAAAAAGCAATTGTCGAAAACATTGTTTCTCAACCAATGGATGAATTAATGAGTGATAGATATGCTGTTTATGCAAAATATGTTATTCAAGATAGAGCAATTCCAGATGCCAGAGATGGTTTAAAGCCAGTTCAAAGAAGAATAATTTATACTATGTTTAACACTGGAAATACATATGATAAAAATACAAAAAAGTGTGCAAAAATTGTTGGTGATGTTATGGGTAGATTTCACCCACATGGAGACACTTCAATTTATGATGCGTTAACTCGTTTATCCCAAAATTGGAAAATGAATCAACCACTTGTTTATTTTCAAGGAAATAACGGATCAATCGATGATGATCCAGCAGCTGCTTATCGTTATACAGAAGCTAAACTTGAAGAAGTAAGTGAATATTTAGTAAAAGATTTAGATAAAAAGACTGTTGATATGACTTTAAATTTCTCTGATGATGAATTTGAACCAGTTGTTTTACCTGCAAGATTTCCAAATCTTTTTGTTAATGGTAGTGATGGTATTGCTGTTGCTATAGCAACAGCTATTCCTCCACATAATCTTGGAGAAATGTGTCTTTCAACTATTTATCGAATCAACAATCCTGAATGTGATATTGAAGATTTAATGAAAATAGTTCAAGGTCCTGATTTTCCTACTGGTGGAATTGTTTCTGGAGTAGATGGAATTAAGGAAATGTATGAAACTGGTAGAGGAAAATTTCAAATTACAAGTAAATACGAAATAAAAGAATATAATGATCATAATGAAATTATAGTAAGTGAAATTCCTTATGGTATTTATAAAAAGGATCTTGTATTTTCTATTGATAAAATTAGAAAAAACAAAGAAATTGATGGTATTAATGAAGTAAATGATCTTTCTAGTGGTGATTTAATCAACATTGTTATTGATTTAAAAAAAGAAATTAATCCAAATGTAGTTTTACAATATTTACTAAATAAAACAAATTTAAGAGTTAATTACAATGCTAATATTGTTGCAATTTGTGATAAGCATCCTGAAACTTTATCGTTAACTCGATATTTAGATGTTTATATTGATTTTTTAAGAGAAATTAATTTAAAACAATATAAATTTGATTATGATAAAACTAAAGCAAGACTTCATATTTTAGATGGATTATTAAAATCGGTTGATATTATCGATGAAATTATTAAAATCATTAGAAATAGCGTTAATAAAGAAGATTCTAAAGAAAAATTAATGTCTATTTATAAATTTAGTGATGTTCAAGCAGAAGCTATTTTAAATATTAGATTATATAAATTATCACACACTGATGTTAATATTTATTTAAATGAAAAGAAAGAATTAGAAGAATTCTTTAATTTCTGTGATAAAGTAATTCATGATCCTAAGGAACTTGATAAAGTTATTATTAATGATCTAAAAGATATTATTAAAAAAGTTCCATCAATTAGAAAAAGTAAAATTGAAAAAGAAATCAATGATATTGAAATTTCTAAACGTGATTTAATCACAAAAGAAACTATTTATGTATCTTTAACAAGAGATGGATATTTAAAAAGATCTACTTTAAAGAGTTATAAAGCAAGTGATTCTAAACTTCCTGGTATTAAAGAAGGAGATAATTTAATTTTAGCAACAACATGCTCAACTTTAGATTATATTTTAGGATTTACAAATTTAGGTAATTTTGTTTTTATTCCAGTACATGAAGTTATCGAAAATAAATGGAAAGATGAAGGAAAACATATTAATTATCTTACTAACTTACCTTTAAATGAGTATTTAATAAAAGCGGTTGTTGTTGAAGATTTTTCTAAAGATATTTCAATTGGAATTATCAGTAAAAAAGGGCAAATTAAGAAAACTTCATTAAAAGAATTCTTTGTTCAAAGATATTCTAAACCAATTCAATGTATGAAATTAATTGGTGATGATGAAGTAGTAGATGTAGCTTTATTAAATAATGATTCTAATTTATTAGTATTAACTTCAAACGGAATTTGTACTTATTTTAACGAAAATGAAATTAGTCAAACTGGTATTAAATCAGGTGGAGTTAAAGCTATTTCTAAATTAAGCGATAATTATGTTGTAAATTTATTGTCTTTTGATAAGGAAGAAACAAATAAAATTATTTTATTTACAAATCATGCATGTTATAGGGTTTTTGATACAAAAAATTTAGAACTAACTGCAAGACTTGGGGCACAACAAAGATTATTTAAAGCGTTTAAAAGTGATCCTCACGATTTAATTTACACATATAAATTAAAAGAAAAAGATCCTCTAGATTTCTATTTTGTATTACAAAATCACAATGTTATTAAGCAAACTGTTGAAGACTATTCAATAACTCCAATTGATAAAAGATGTAAATATAATTTAAATGAATTACCAGAAGATATTGAAAGTAAGTTTATTTATACTTTTATTCCTTTAATTGTTTCTAAAGACTTTAAAGTTGAACCCAAAAAGGTAAAAGAAGAAAAGAAAGAAGAAGTAAATGAACAATTATCATTATTTAACTAATTGAACTATAGTAAAGATTATTGCAAGTAACATTGATATACTTGCAAAAATCTTATTATATAAAGAATCTTGAGAAGTTATATGTAAGGGGATAAAAAATGCTATAACGAATAATCCAATAGATATAATTGGAGATAAAATTAATGTTAGAGCACCTAATAAATTAACTAATCTAGATAAACTGTTTAATTCTTTTTCATATTTCATTCTTATATTATATCAAAAAGTTTAAATATTAAGAATTAATTTATTAAAGTAATTAAATAGTAAATAATTAGTAATAAAATAGTAAATTTATAAAGTTATATTTTTAAGGAAATTGTTATATAATATATATGGTTATGAAAATTGTTAGATCTCCAAACATATATAAAATAAATATAAGTTATTTTTTAGATAATAATATTAAGTTTATTTTATGTGATTTAGATAATACATTAGAATCTTTTGATGTTAAAAGTCCTAGTGAAAACGCTAAAAATATTGTAAACAAATTAAATGAAAATGGGATTAAATTAATAATTTGTAGTAACAATTCAAAAGAAAGAGTAAGCAAATATGCTAACGAATTAAAAGTGCCATTTATTTATAGATGTTTTAAACCAAGTAAAAATAAAATTAATGATTATTTAGTAAAAAATAACATTAATAAAGAAGAATGTATATTAATTGGAGATCAATTTAATACAGATGTTAAATGTGCACAAAAACTAAATATTAATTGTTTATTTAGTGAAGAAATTGTTAAGAAAAATGCTTTTATATCTAAATTTAATAAATTTTTTGAAAAATTTGGAGTTAAAAGAGCATATAAAAAGAATTTAATTATTCAAATGGAGGATAAATATGTCATTAGCTAAGAAAGTTAAAAGATGTTCACATTGTGGAAGTATTTTACAGGATAAAAATTCAAATGAAGAAGGATATATCGATACGATTATTCTTAAAAAATATCCTGATGGTGTTTTGTTATGCAATAAATGCTTTAATGAAATTAAAAATAGCGATAATTCTTCTTTAGTTTTATCACAAGATTTTAAAACAGTATTAGCAAAAATTAAAAAAGAAAAAGGATTGATTCTTTATATTATCGATTTATTTTCTTTTGAGGGGTGTTTTCCTTCAGAGTTTAATAGTGAAATTGGTGATACTGATGTAATTGTTTTAGGTACTAAAAGAGATTTATTACCTAAAAATACTGATGATGAATTATTAAAAAAATATGTTACACATCGATTAAATGTTTCAAATGTTAAAGTTAAAGAAGTTATTTTAACTTCAAGTATTAATGAAGTTAATAATGCTAAGATTTTTAATTATGTGTTAACAAATTTAAAAGATAGAAATATTTATATTTTAGGTCCTAAAACTAGCGGAAAATCAACTCTTTTAAGAGAATTTTTAAAAGTTTATAAAAATGACACTAAATTACCTATTTCTTCTTATAATTTTGAAGGCACAAATCTTTCTGGATTAAGAGTTCCTTTAACTAACAAGAGTGCAATTTATGAATTACCAAGTCTTTCTATTCAAAATAGTATGCTTGGAATTTTAGAAAAACCAATTGTTAATTATATTGTTCCTAGTAAAGAAATTACTCCTAAAAAAGTAGTTATTTCTGATAAATCATCATTAATTATCTCAGGACTTTGCTTAATTCAACAATTTAGTAGTGAAAAAGTACCATTAAAATGCTATTTTAGCGATAAATTGGATGTTAAAGTTAAAAGAGGAGACGCTTTAAAAGCTTTTAAAAACGTTTTAAAAAACGGGACACAAAAGAATACAAGTTACAAATATAGGGATTTAAAAGATTTTGATGCATATGATTTTGAAATTAGTGAAACTGGATCTAGAGATATTGGTATTTTAGGTCTTGGATGGATTAGTTTTGAAGGGAATAAGCAAAAGTTTAGAGTTTTTGTTCCTAAAGGAATTTATGTATATAGTACAAGGAGTAAAGTAAATTTAAATGTTAAATAGTAAAGAGAAGAAGTTTTTAAAGAAATTTTCATTAGAAAATGATTGTTTAAAAATTAATATTGGCAAAGGTCAATTAGATGAAAATCAAATCAAAAATATTGAAAATGCTTTAAAAGCACATGAATTAATTAAAATTTCACTTTTAAATAATTCTTTTGAATCAAAAGAAGACAAAAATGAATTATTTATTAAAATTAGTGAAACTTTAAAATGTGATATCGTTGATAAAATTGGTAATACTTTGTTAGTTTATAAACCAAATCACGAACTAAAAAATAGAATTATTATTCCTAAAAATTTATAAATATGGATTTTTTTGGATATAAAATAGAAGTAATTGAAGATCATTTCATTGTAGATGATCGATTAATTGCTTATTTAAAAAAGAATTTAAAAGAATCAAGATTTAATCACTCATATAGTGTTGCAATATTATCATATGAAATTGCGTTGAAAAATCATTTAGAGAATCCATTAATTTATTTTTTAGCAGGATTATTACATGATATTGGAAAATATGTTGATGATAATAAATCAAAAGAAATTATGGAAGAATATTTTAAAGAATATTTAGATTTACCATCTTATTCATATCATTCATTTATTGGTGCAAAGATGATAAAAGATGAACTTAATATTAATGATAGCGATTTATTAGATTCAATAATGTTTCATACTACTGGAAAAGCTAAATTATCGCCTCTTGGAATGGTATTATTTGCAGCTGATAAGATTGAACCAACACGAAAATATGATTCTTATGAATTAATTTTGGATATGTTTAAAGATTATAGAAGTGGTTTTAATCGTGTTTTAGTAGAAGTAGATAAATTTTTAAAATCAAAGCATGATGAAGATAATAGGTTATCTATAGAAATGTATAATTTTTATTTAAAAAGGGAGTAAATGATGGAAATTGAAAATAAAGCTGAAATAATTGTTGCAGCAATAGAAGAAAAGAAGGGTGAAAACATTAAAGTTTATGATGTTAATAGCTCAATATGTGATAAGGTAATTATTGCAACAGCATTAAATGATAGAAACGCTAATGCTATTTCAGAGAACGTATTAGACAAATTAGAAGAAAATAAAATTAATTATAAATCAGTTGAAGGTAAAAATACTAAATGGATCGTAATCGATGCATATGATATTATTATTCATATTTTTGATGAAGTTACACGTACTCATTTTGATTTAGATAATTTTTTAACTTCTAAAAAATAATATTTATGTAAAAAGAAAAACCACTAGTAATTAATTAGTGGTCATTTTTTATAATATATTAACTTCGTATAATATCTATTATGTTAAATTAATTTTAAAAAGAAATTAGCAAATAAATTCAGGCTTTATTAGATTGTAAGATTTTAATTGGATTTCATTGATGATATTATAATAAATTTGCATAATGTTTTTATATGAAAACATATTTAATCTACCAAATGGATCTTTAGTATAAATTAAGTCATCATAATTGAATTGTTTTTTATCAATAAAACATATTCTAAATATATTAGCGACAATTTCATGATTATAATCAATTAAAGGTAATAACCCTAATGAAATACAACCATTCTTATTATATTCATTCTTTAATTCCAATGGGCAAATTAAAACATCGTTTTGAGATTTATGTGTATCTGATAAAACCACACAAAAATCATAACGATGTGTTTGAAAATTATAATATCTTCTGATTTGAGTTTTTTCAAAATCGATTTGAAAATCACACTCCAGATTAGTTTGTCCAACTTCTTCTTTTATAGTTTCTTTAATTTTCATCATATTGTTGGAAAATGATGATTTAAAATGATAAATTTTTGAATTTTTCATAAATATTACACCTCTTACTTATCAAGATGTATATAAATTCAAAAATTATCCAAAAATTTCTAAAAATTTTATTTAAATAAATCCAAAATGGTTTCTCCAACCATTGTTTTATCTTTTTTAAGACCAAAATTAGTTAAAACTGAGTCACCTAAACAAGCAAATGATTTATAATTACCTAAATATCTACCGTTTTCAATTGATTTTGAATAACAAATAAGTGGAACTTTTTCTCTTGTATGGTCACTTCCACCCCAAGTAGGATCATTACCATGATCAGCTGTAATCATTAATAAGTCATCTTTATGTAAGTGCTTAATTAATTCACTTAAACGTTCATCAAATTCTTCAATACATTTACCATAGCCAATAACATTACGTCTATGTCCAAACTCACTATCAAATTCAACTAAATTAACAAAACAGAATCCTTCTTTAAAAGTATCATCATCAATTAAATTGATTGTTTTGTCCATACCATCATTATTTGATTTGATAGAAACTGTTGTAGAAACTCCACTTCCATTAAAAATATCATTAATTTTTCCAACACAATGAACAGGAACACCGTTTTCTTTTAATATATTCATAGCTGTGATTCCAGATGGTGAAACTGCATAATCGTGTCTATTTGATGTTCTTTTAAATGTATCTTTGGTTTTTCCAATAAATGGTCTTGCAATAACTCTGCCAACAAACCATTCATCTTTCATGCATAATTCACGAGCGATATGGCAAACTCTATAAAGTTCATCTAATCCAACTGTTTCTTCGCTTGCGCAAATTTGTAAAACGCTATCACTTGAAGTGTAAATAATTAAAGCGCCAGTTTTAATTGATTCTTCACCTAAATCTTTTAAAATTTCTGTACCACTTGCTGCATAATTACCAATGAACTTATATCCAGTTTCTTTTTCTAAAGCATCAATTAATTCTTTAGGAAAACCGGTTTCGGTGAAAGTTTGGAAAGGCTTTGTTGTATAAATGCCCATCATTTCCCAATGTCCGGTCATTGTATCTTTTCCTTCGCTAATCTCATTTAATTTGATTGAATATGAATTAGGATGAGAAACTATAGTGGTACCTTTAATTTCATCTAAATCACCAATACCCATCATATTTAAAGTTGGTACATTTAAACCTTTTTCAAAATGTTCACTAATATGTCTCCAAGTATTAGCGCCTTCATCACTAATATCACCATTTTGATGGAATCTTGAAGCATCTTCAGCATGTCCAATTCCAGCACTATCCATTACAATAGTAAAAATTCTTTTAAATTTTTTCATTTATTTTTTCTCCTATTCTAAATTATAAATAATTATTTATCCCAATACAAATCATAAACCTTTCTTTTTTGTTCTTCTTCTATATGCGTATAAATTTCAGTTGTTTCGATATTTGTATGACCTAATAGTTCTTGAACTACTCTTAAATCGGCACCATTAGCAAGTAAATGTGTTGCAAGCGAATGCCTTAAAGAGTGAGGTGATATGTTTTTATTTATTCCTAAGGCAGAAACTGCTTCTTTTATAATCATAAAAATATATTGTCTTGATATTTTTTTGCCTTGATTGTTTAAAAAAACGTATTGTTTATCGATAACTTTATTTTTATTACGAATTGTCTTCATATATGTATCTAATAAAAATAAGCAATCATAATTAATCGGAACTTCTCTTTCTTTATCGCCTTTTCCT
>CAVKAB010000001.1:0-9787 GCA_963653985.1 Bacteroidaceae bacterium | reverse complement strand
TTTTCTAAAATATTATTTTCAATATTTTCGGTTTCAAGAAAGATAAAAAAATTTTTTAAAGTGGAAACTCTTCTAGAAATTGTTTTAGATTTCATTCCTTTTAAAGATTCATCATAAATAAAATTTTTTATTGTTTCTTTTTTTAAATCTGAAGTATTTTCTATATTTGGAAAAACTTTAAGAAATTCTAAAAAATCTTCTTTATAATCAATTAAAGAATTATCTAATAGATTTTTTTCTATTTTTAAATATCTTATATATTTGTTAAATGCTTCATTTATTTCCATTTTTGGTTATATCACTCGCTCTTTTCACTACTTCTTTATTAAATTTTCGATTAATATCATTAATTAAAAGAAAAGTTTTTGATTCTTCTTCATGATCTTTAAAATTATCAAAAGTCATTTGAGTAACTATATTATATTTTTTCTTTAAATTTTTTACAGAAAATCCAATCATTCTTATTTCAAAGCTTTTATATGAATTATCAAATTTTTTCAACGCTTCTTTCATAATCAAATCAATATTATCAGTATAATCGTTAAAAGTATATGCAAAACTAGTTGTTTTAAAGCCGTTATTACATTCAGCACTTTTTAAAACAATACTAAATGAATTTGTTAGATAATCTTCTTTAATCATTTTGTTTACAACTTGCTTTATTAAAGCACTTAAATAATGTGATAGATATGTTTTGTCATTTGTATCGAAAGAAAGTGTTGATGTTGTTCCAATAGATTTACTTTTAGGATTAAAATCGTTTAATGAATCGCTACTTTTTCCTTCCAAGCAACTTATAATTGAGTTTTGGAAATCTAAAGAAAATAATTCTTCATTTAGGTTTTTATTTATAATATTACTATATAAATCTCCAATTGTATGTATATTTAAATCATGTAATATTGGTGCTGTTTTCTTTCCAATTCCATAAAAATCATCAACTTTTAATGGAAAAATAATATTTTTTACATCTTTTTTTCTAATAATTGTAAGTCCCATTGGTTTCTTATAATCGCTACCCATTTTTGCTAAAAATTTTGTAGGAGCAACACCTATTGAACATTGAAGTTTTGTATCTTTATATAACTTCTTTTGAAATGCTTTTAAAAAACTAATGACATCAAAATTAGGATTATTTTTAAAATAATGAGAAATATCACAATAACATTCATCACATGAAATTTGTTCATAATAAGGTGTTATTTCAGATACATGATGCATAAATTCGTTAGACATTAAATGAACATAATCAAAATCAATTTCTTTAATTATTAAATCTTTATATAATTGTTTAGCATAAAACATAGGCATTCCTGAATGAATTCCATATTTTCTAGCTTCATAACTACATGTTGAAACAATTCCACTTCTACCATCGCTTCCAATAGCTAAAACTTTATTATTTAACGATGGATCGAGAATTCTAGCACATGTTACAAAAAATTGATTTAAATCAATATGTAAAATAACTTTACTCATTAATAATATTATACAACTAATTTTCAATAATTTTGCTTTTTGCGTTATTAATTTCTTCTTCTAATTCTTTAATTAAAACTTGTGCTTTTTCATATAATGAAAGCATTTCATTAAGTTTAGCATCACTTGAGTTCATTTTTTCAACTATTTCATCTAATTCTTTCATTTTTGATTCAAAACTTTTTTCTTCCATATCTATTCATCCTTTTTGATAATTACATTAACTTCTTTGTCATAAAAAATAATTTTTGATTTTGTTTCTTTTTTTAATTTGTCACTTCTTGAAATAATATTCAAATCGCTATCTTCAATTATTGTATAACCTTTCCTTAAAATATTTCTTGGATTTAAATTACTTATATTTATTTTTAAATAATTAACTTTATTTTCTAATTTATTTAAATAATTCTTATATAAAGTGTTTATCTCTTTAGAGTTAACATTGATTTTATGCTCGAAATTTGAATATAATAAATTTATATTCTTAAAAGCATTACTTGATTTAATTTTGTTTAAATTATTTTCCAAACTAATAATTTTATTTTTAATTTTTGAATTAATTAATTCTTTAGTTTGGCTTAAATCATATAAAATTTCTTCTTTTGAAGGTACAGCTAATTCAGAAGCACTTGAAGGAGTTGATGCATATTTATCTGCAATTAAATCAGTAATTGATTTGTTTATTTCATGCCCAACAGCACTTATGAAAGGTGTTTTTAAAGTACTTAATAATCTTATTAGACTTTCATTATCAAATGCGGAAAGATCTTCAACACTACCTCCACCCCTACTTATAATCAATAAATCCATATTTGATTTATCAGCTATGCTGATTTTATCAATTAAATCTTTTGAAGCATCTTTTCCTTGAACTAAAGAATAAAAGAAATTGATTTCGATTAAGGGCCATCTTCGAGTTAGATTAAACTCTAAATCTTTTGCTGCAGCACTATTTTTGCCAACAATTAACCCTATTTTATGAGGAAATTTTGGTAAAATCTTTTTTCTTGATTCATCAAATAGTCCTTCTTTATTTAATTTTTCTATTAGTTTCTTCTTTTGAAGTAAAATATCTCCTTCACCTTCTTTTTCAATTTGCTTAATAATAAGTTGATACGATCCACTTGGAACATAGCAAGATAGATTGCCTGTAGCAATTATTACATCACCATCTTTAATATTTGTATCACAAGAAAAAGAATCATATTTAAAAATAACACAAGATATTACACTTGTGTCATCTTTGATTTTAAAATAAAAGTGTCCAGAGTAATTTTTACCCTTAAAATTTGAGACTTCTCCTTTTATTTTGATATTTTTAAAAGCATTACTTACTTCAAAAATATCTTTTATTAATGTGTTTAATTGAGTTACAGTTAAAACGTTATTCATTTTTCAAACAATTGTCCAAAATAGCATTAACGAATTTATAATCGTCTTTATCACCATATGCTTTTGCGAGTTTCACAGCTACATTAATTGTTACAGGTTTTTCAGTTTCTTTTAAATAGTTATTGTTAACTATTGCAAGAATTAAAATAGCTTGAATGCAATAATTTAATCTACTAAATGACCATTTTTTTAAATATGGTGAAACAAATTCAATTATATCATTTAAATTTTTTAAAGATGTAATTAAAATTTCTTTTAAATAAATTGGCGCTTCGCTATAAGGAATACCAGTTACTGCTTCAACCGTTCCCTCAACATCGATTGTAACATCACTTTCTTTGCAAATTAAAAATGAAGTTAAAATTTGAATTGAGTATTCTTGTATTTTATTACGTGAAATTTCGTTTTCCATAGTTATTCCTTGTTTTTAAAAGTAGAAAATTTAAATGTTGATTCAAATGGAATTCCATCTAAAAGTGTTAATAAATCCTCACTTAAAAATTCTAAAATTTTATTTTTTATTAATTCTTTATCGTCATTTTTATCTTTTAATACAATTGAAAATGCAAAATTAATTTTGTTAAAAACAATTGAGCATGTACAAAGACTTCCTTTTTGTTTTCCTTTATTTTCGTGTTCAATATTATCAATCTTTTCTAAAACTTTTGAGCCAATTGTTTCAAAAACTGATTTTGATAATCCTAATGTAGATTTTTTATCAGATTGTTCAAGTAAAAAATAATTAATCATATTTATTTCTCCATATTTTGCAAGATGAATTCAACGAAATCATCAGCAGTAAATTTGAATTTTTTTAATAAATCTTTAAAGTTACCACTTGCACCATATGTATCAATACCATATGGATGATTGCTAAATCTATACCAACCAAAAGTTGAGAGCATTTCAATAGTAAATACTTTTTCTCTTGAGCATCTAATTACGCTATCTTGATATTCTTTGTTTTGATTTATGAATAAATTATAAGAAGGCATTGAAATAACATCTACATCAATTCCTTTTTCTAATAATTTGCTTTGAGCTTCAATTGCTAATGAAACTTCGCTACCTGTTGCGATAATGCTTAAATCAGGTTGTTCTTTCTTTGATTTTGAAATTATATAAGCACCTTTTTCAAAATCTCCTTCATATAATGAATTTTGAAGTAAAGGTAAGTTTTGTCTTGTTAAAATAATAGCAGTTGGAGTTTCTTTTGATTTTAATGCAACTCTATATGCACCATAAGTTTCTTTTGCGTCACATGGTCTAATAACATTGAAATTTGGTAAAGATCTTAGCATTGCAATTTGTTCGATTGGTTCATGTGTTGGTCCATCTTCTCCAACAGCAATAGAATCGTGTGAGTATAAGAAAATTTGTGGCAATTTCATCATAGATGCCATTCTTAAAGCACCTTTTGCATAATCACTAAAAACTAAGAATGATCCAAGATAACTACGTAATCCACCATGTAATAAAATACCATTTCCAGCAGCAGTCATTAAAAACTCTCTAATTCCCCAATTAATATTAGTTCCATTTGGTGTGTCTGCAGTATATGTTGTTCCATTTTTTAAAGCAGTTTTTACGCTACCTGCAACATCAGCGCTTCCACCAATTAAAATATTTGGTAAATTATCATGATAAAAGTTTAATAATTTTCCACTAACATTTCTTGTTGCATCGTCACCTAAAGTTGATACATCATATTTTAAATTATCAACTAATTCATCTAAATTGTTATTTATTGCTATTTCAAATTGGCTAACTAATTTAGGATTAGATTCTTTTAATCCTTCAAATTTATTTACATATTTTTGGTATATTTCGGTTGATCTTTTAATGAAAGTATTTTTAAAATTTTCATAAACACAATCTGGAATTTCAAATGGAGGGTAAGAATATCCATAATTCTTCTTTGCAAAATCACCATCTTCAACTCCTAAAGGAGCGCCATGCGTTTTACTTGTTCCTTCATTTTTTGAACCAAAACCAATAACTGTGTTTAAAATAATTAATGTTGGTTTATCTTCGCTTTCTTTAGCAGATTCGATAGCTTTTTTAATTTCTTTTAAGTTATTTCCATCTTTAACATTAATTACATTCCAATTTGATGCTTGAAAACGCATTTTTTGGTTTTCAACATTAGATTGTCCTAATGGACCATCTAATGTAACATTATTGCTATCATATAAAAGAATTAATTTATTTAATTTATTGAAACCTGCAAATGAAATTGCCTCTTGGGAAATGCCTTCTTCTAAGCAACCATCACCACACAAACAATATGTATAATGGTTTATTAATTCTTGGCCATAGACATTTCTTAAATGTGTTTCTGCTAAAGCCATACCTACAGCTTCTGCAATACCTTGACCTAAAGGGCCACTTCCTGCATCAACACCTTGTGTAACACCATATTCTGGATGACCTGGTGTTTTTGAATCAACTTTTCTAAAACTCTTTAAATCATTAATGGATAAACTATATCCTGCTAAATGTAACATTGTATATAAAAGCATTGAGCCATGTCCACAGCTTAAGACTAATCTATCTCTGTTAATCCAATTTGGTCTAAATGGATTTGCGACTAAAAAATCTTTATATAAAACATACATTGCAGGTGCCAAAGAAAGACAAACACCTGGGTGTCCGCTATTGGCAAAATTTATTCCATCAATACATGTTGATCGAATTGCTGCAACTGATAATTGGTCAATATTTAATTTCTTTGGCATATTTTAATTAATTCTCCTTATCTTTTTTAATTTGGATTCCAAGTTCATCTAATTGATCTTGATCTACATAACGTGGTGCGTTTGTACAAGGACATACTGCACTTAAGTTTTTAGGGAATGCAATTACATCTCTAATATTTGTTGTTTGTGCCATGATCATGGTTAATCTATCAAGTCCAAATGCCATTCCTCCGTGTGGTGGAGTACCATATTTTAATGATTCGACGAAGAATCCAAACTTCTTTTCAATATCTTCATCACTAAAACCTAAAATTTTAAAGATTCTTGCTTGAGTATCTTGGTCGTAGATTCTTAATCCGCCACCGCCTGCTTCATAACCATTCATAACAATATCATAAGTATAGGAATATACATTATATGGTTCAGTTTCAAGTTTATCTAAATCTTCATCCTTTGGTCTTGTAAATGGGTGGTGGCATGGTGTAATTTCACCTGTTTCTTCACTCTTTTCAAATAATGGGAAATCAACAACCCATAAAATATCATATGTATTAGGTTTAATTAAATTTAATTCATTTGCAAGTTGACTTCTTAAAGCACCTAATCCAAAGTTAACATTTCTTAAAATATTTGTAGAAGTTAAGAATAAAACATCATTATTCTTTAAATCAAATTCTTTAATTAAAGCAGTTTTTTCGTTTTCGGTTAAATGCTTTGCAAATGAACCAACAAATTCGTTATTTTCTAATTTTAAGCAAATAAATGAATTTAATTTAAATTTTTTAGCTAATAAATTATATTCATCTTGTTTCTTTCTAGAACATGTTTGAGCAAAATTTTCAACTTTAATTCCTTTAATATATTTAGAAGTTTTGAATCCTTCAAATTCAGTATCTTCAAAAACTGATTTTAAATCATGTAATTTTAAATCAAATCTTGTATCTGGTTTATCGCTACCATAAACGTTAACTGCTGTATCATATGGCATTCTTCTTAATGGTAATTCTACATCATAATTAATGACATCTTTATAAACTTTTTTAATAAAACCTTCCATTAATGTTAAGAATTGATCTTGTGTTAAAAATGATGTTTCGATATCGATTTGTGTAAAATCTGGTTGTCTATCTGCTCTTAAATCTTCATCTCTAAAGCATCTTGCAACTTGATAATATCTTTCAAAACCTGCAACCATCAACATTTGTTTATATAATTGAGGAGATTGTGGTAATGCATAAAATTGACCTTGATGAATTCTTGAAGGAACCAAATAATCTCTTGCACCTTCTGGAGTGGATGGAGCAAGATATGGAGTTTCAACTTCAATAAAGCCATTTTCATCTAAATATTCGTGTGCGCATTTAGTAATTTTAGATCTAATAATAAAATTCTTTAACATATTAGGTCTTCTTAAATCTAAATATCTGTATTTTAAACGAATATCTTCTAATGCGTCAGTGTTTTCAGCAATAATAAATGGAGGTTGTTTACTTGTATTTACTAAAACAACTTCGCTTGCAACAATTTCAATTTCACCTGTTGCAATTTTGTTATTTGGAACATCTTTTTTTGCAACAACACCTGTTACATTTAAAATATATTCATTTCTTACATCGGGAACTTCAATTTCATCTGTTTTAACATTTACTTGAACAATGCCTGTTCTATCTCTTAAGTCAATAAACATTAAACTTCCTAAATTTCTTTTTTTAGATACCCATCCAACAACAGAAACTACTTTTCCGACATCAGATAATCTTAATTCACCACAATTTGCAGTTCTTTTAATTTCTTTTTCCATATTTTTTAACCTTTTTATTCATGATGACAATGTTCATGTTCATCTTCATCATATTCAAAACCATCTAAATAGCAAATAATATTATCAATTTCAATTTCATCTTGGACTTCGGTTTTTAAATTTTTGAATTTGACAGTATTATTTTTAACTTCATCTTCACCCAAAATAAGGGCGAATTTTGCATTTCTTCTTAAAGCTTTTTTGAACATTTGAGAAACACTTTTATTTTCTAAGCAAACATCGCATAAAAAACCATTAAGCCTTAATGTATTACAAATTTCTAAGGCTTTATCTTGATAATCACCAATTGGCATAACATAAACATCAATTTGATTATCAATTTTTCCTTCAAATAAATTTTCATCACTCATTACAGTAACAAGTCTTTCAACACCAAATGCTAAACCAACACCTTCACAATCTTTTGGACCACCTACTTCGGTGATTAACTTATTGTAATGTCCTCCAGCGCCTAAAGCGCCTAAAGATACACCGTTTTTTGTAGTATAATGATATTCAAATACACAATCACTATAATAATCTAATCCTCTTACTAAATTATTGTCAATTTCGTAAGGAATTCCTAAATTATCAAGCTCTTTAATAACTTTTTGGAATTTGTCTTTAGCGTTTTCAGTTAAATAATCTTGAATTCTAGGAGCATTTTTTAAAATTTCACTATTTTCATCAATTTTGCAATCTAAAATTCTTAAAACATTTAAATTAAATCTTTCTTTACAATCTTCACAAAGAGAATCTAATTTATCACTAAAATATTCTCTTAATGCATTTTTATAATTAGTTCTGCTTTCTTCATCTCCTAAAGTATTGATTTTTAAATTTACCTTATCAAATCCGAGCATTTTTAAAGCATAATAACCAAAACTAATAATTTCAACATCTCTATATGGAGAATTTACTCCAACACACTCAATGCCAAATTGATTAAATTGACGATATCTACCTTGTTGAGGTCTTTCGTATCTAAAACATGGACCAACATAAAAAGCTTTAACTGGAAAATCTTGCATTGCAAGTAATTTATTATTAACAATACTACGTGCAATTCCAGCTGTAATTTCTGGTCTTAAAGTAATACTTCTACCACTTTTATCTTCAAAAACATACATTTCTTTTCTTACAATATCACTACTATCGCCAACTGAACGAATAAATAATTCACTATGTTCAATAATTGGGGTTCTAAATTCTTTAAAATTAAAGGTTTCAGCAATTTGTATTAATGTTTGTTCAACATAAGAATATTTATCAGCTTCATCAATTAATATATCATGAGTTCCTTTTACTAAATTAAACATTTATTTTCCTCTTTTTTCATCAAATATAATATAAAAAATCGCATCAAAAATCAATATATCCAAGTTTAATGGATAACTCTTTTAATCTCATAAACACCTTTCAACCCTTTAATAGATTGAAATACTTTGTCTAATTCATTATGATCTTTAACATTGATTTGACAAGAAACAATGCAAGCCATATTATCTGGAATCAATTTACCGTTGATTTCAGTACATTTTACTTTTAATGATGCAAATAAATTTAAAATATCGCTTAATAAATTGCTCCTATCATTACAATAAACTTGAATATCAACAGGGTAACTTCCTTGTAAATTCTTTTTCCAATGTACATCAATTAATCTTTGTTTTTCGCCATGAATATTTGGACATTCACTTCTATGAACAGTAACACCATTACCTTTTGTAACATAACCAATAATATTATCTCCAGGAATTGGAGTACAACAATTTCCTAAGGTAATTTTGATACCTTCACCATTTTCAATATATACTGGGAATGAATCATTATCATAATTTTCCTTTTTAGCTAAAGATATTTCAGTTTTCTTTTTAATATTTAAGAATGATCCAATTGATCCAGGTGATGGGTTATGCATGGATACAGCTATATATAAATCATCGATAGTATCACAATGGTAATTATCTAGTACATTATCAGTAGAAATCATTGAAATCATATCTTGTTCATTAATTCCTCTATCTTTAAAATAATCAATCAAAATATTTTTACCACGTTGAATTTTTTCTTCTTTTACTAAACTTTCGTTTTTCTTTTGTAAGAATTTTTTAATTTTTGACTTTGCAGATGAAGTTTTTACGATATTTAACCATTCTTCATTAGGTCCACTTGCGCTTTTACTAGTTCTAATTTCACAAATATCACCAGTTTTTAATTTGTATGTTAACGGAACTAAAGTACCATTAACTATTGCACCAACGCAAGTTTCACCAATTTTACTATGAATTTTGAAAGCTAAATCAAGAGGAGTTGATCCATTTGGTAAATCAACAACTTTTCCTTTAGGTGTAAAAACATAAACATTTGCTTCAAAAATATCACTATTTAATGTATTTAAATACTCTTGAGCACC